>JALHQP010000030.1 GCA_022841885.1 Aquincola sp.
AGCCAGCGCCGCCAGCAGGGCCAGCGCGACGCTCGAGGCGATCCAGGCCGCGGCGCCGCGGCTCACGCGCCCGGCCCGCCGAACACGGCGCGCCAGAGCGCGAGCACGGCGTCGCGCTGCGGGGCCCATGCCTCGACGGGGAACTGCGTCGGCTGCTCGTCCAGGCGTGCCCGGTGCTGGGCCCGGCGCAGCTCGCGGTAGGCGTCGGCGGCGGCATGACCGACGCCCGCGGGCAGCAGCCCTGCGGCCTCGGCGCGCTGCAGCAGCGCGATGTTGCCGGCGTTGTCGAGCAGCTCGGGGTGTGCGTGCGATTGTGCGAGCACCAGGCACTGCACTGCGAACTCGGCGTCCATCATGCCGCCGGCGCTGTGCTTGACGTCGAACCGCCCCGCCTTTACCGGACGCGCGGCGCGCACCTTCTCGCGCATCGACAGCACCTCGGCGCGCAGGGCGTCGGCATCGCGCGGTGCCGCCAGCACCTCGCGCCGCACGGACTCGATGCGTGCCGCCAGCGCTGCAGTTCCTGTACAGCAGCGCGCGCGCGTCAGCGCCTGGTGTTCCCAGGTCCACGCCGTGTTGCTGCCGCGGCCGCGCTGGTACTGTTCGAAGGCCGAGATCGAGGTGACCAACAGGCCCGAGTTGCCGTTGGGACGCAACGCGGTGTCGATGTCGAACAGCTCGCCGGCTGCGGTGCGCACCGTGAGCCAGGTGATCAGTTTGCGCACGAAGGCGCCGTAAGCCTCGAGGGCGCGGTCGGGGTCGGGTTCGTCGTCGAACACGAACACCAGGTCGAGGTCGCTGCCGTAACCGAGCTCTTTGCCGCCCAGCTTGCCGTAGGCGATGACCGCAAACTGCGGTTCGTCGCGGTGGCGTTGCTTCAACTGCGACCAGGCCCAGCGCAGCGTGCAGGCAAGCACCGTGTCGGCCAGTGCCGACAGGTCGTCGGCCACCTGCTCGACCGTGAGCCGCCCCTCGACGTCGCGCACCAGGGTGCGGAAGACCTCGGCATGGTGGGCGCGGCGCAGCGTGTCGAGCAGCGCCTCCTCGCCGGCCTCGCCCGAGCGTTGCCAGGCGGCGTGGCGCTCTTCGAGCTCGGCCGCGAGTTCAGTGCGCTCGAAGCGCCCGGCCATCAGGCGCGCGTCGGCCAGCTCATCGATCACGCCCGGGTGCTGCATCAGGTAGCGCATCGGCCAGCGCGCTAGGCCCAGCAGGCCGAGCAGGCGCTGCTGCACCTCGGGCCGCTCGACCAGCAGCGCGAGATAGCTTTCGCGCCGCAGCAGCGGCTCGATCCAGTCGATGAAACGCAGCGCCGCATCCTCGCTGCAGCGGCCGTCGGCCACGCCCTCGGCCGCGCGCTGCACCAGGCGCGCCAGACGCAGCTTGCTGCTGTCGCGCAACGACTGCACGCGTGGCCCCTGGGCCCAGCGGCGGGCGCGCTCGCCGATGGCGGGCGGCAGCTTCTCGAGGAAGGCCTCGTGATCGATCGGCAACGGTCCGGTGCCACAGGTCTTGCAGGCGCCTTTGGCCTCGTCGCGATTGCCGGCCGCACCGCGGCCCTCGTGCAGCAGGGCGTCGAACTCGGTGGCCACCAGCTCGCGCACCTGCCCCAGGCGCTCGAGCAATTCGCAGGCGTCGGCGTTGCACGCGAGGCCGAGCGAACGCGCGATCCAGCCGAGGTCCCCGTCAGCGTCGGGCAGGCGGTGCGTCTGCTGGTCGTCGAGATACTGGATACGGTGCTCGACGCGGCGCAGGAAGGTGTAGGCCTCGGCGAGTTGTGCGGCCGTGGCCGGCTTCATCAGCCCGCGCGCGGCCAGCCGCTCCAGCGCTTTCAAAGTGGAGCGCGTGCGGATCTCGGGGAACTGGCCGCCGCGCACCACCAACAGCAGCTGGACGATGAACTCGATCTCGCGGATGCCGCCGCGCGAGAGCTTGACGTCGTTGCCGCGCTCGGGCCGCCCGGCCGCACGGCGCAACGCCTCCTCGCGGATCTTGGCGTGCAGCTGGCGCAGGCCCTCAAACACGCCGTAGTCGAGGTAGCGCCGGTAGACGAAGGGTGTGACCAGCGAACGCAGCGCCAGCGCCCGGCCGGACTCGACCGCCGCGCGCGGCGCGACGACGCGGCTCTTCAGCCACGCGAAGCGCTCCCACTCGCGGCCCTGGGTCTGCAGGTACTCCTCGAGCATCGCCAGACTCACCACCGGTGGCCCCGAGTTGCCGTTGGGGCGCAGCGCCAGGTCGACCCGGAACACGAAGCCCTCATCGGTCACGTCGCCGATCAGCGTGTACAGGCGGCGTGCCACCTTGGCGAAGTACTCGTGCGCCGACACCGGCTCGGGCCCGTCGGTCTGGCCTTCGTCCTCGTAGACGTAGACCAGGTCGATGTCGGACGACACGTTCAGCTCGCGCGCACCGAGCTTGCCCATGCCGACGATCCAGAACTCGATCGGCGTGCCCGCAGCGGTGCGCGGCGCGCCGTGGCGGACATCGGTCTCGCGCCGCGCCTCGGCCAGCGCGGCCTCGAGCGTGGTCTCGGCCAACGCCGTCATCGCGTGGGTGATCGCCGCCAGCGGTGCGTCGTGCTCCACGTCGAGCGTGGCCAGGCGCTCGAGCACCAGCTGGCGCGCGATGCGCAAGGCGGCGGACAGGGGCTGGCCGTCGCGCCGCAGGCGCTCGACCAGCGCCGCGATCGTGTTCGGGTCGGGCTCGCCTAGGGCCAGCAGGACCAAGGCGTCGGCATGGCGCCGGCGCACGCGCTGCACGAAGCGGCTGTGGTCTGCCCGCGCGCTGCCCGTCGTGCTGCTGCTTTCGATCGTCACGTCCTGCGACACCGTGGCCCTGTGCTAGATTGAACCGCGCCGGGCGCCGCTTGTCGTCGAGGCGGCCTCGCGCGGCGTTGCAAGGACAGCTCCGGCCGCGCCTGCCGCGACGCGTGTCCATCCGTCCGCTGCCTCACCCTTGTCCTCCGTCTTCAACGTCCCTGACCCCGCCGCGCTGCGCCTCGAGCGTCGCCGCCATCGTGGCTGGCGCGTGGCGTGGCGCGTGGCCTTCACCCTGCTGTTCGGCGCCTGGAGCTTATTGCTGCTCGCATGGCTGACTCTGCAATGGGGCATTGTGCCGCGGGTGGGCCAGTGGAAACCTGAGATCGAGCAGCGCGCGAGCGCGGCGCTCGGCGTGCCGGTGACCATCGGCGCGATCCGCGTGCGTTCGGGTGGCTGGATGCCGCTGATCGAGCTCGACGACGTGGTGCTGGCGCCGCGCCCGTCGGACCCGGACCGCGGCCTGGGCGCCGCTGCAGCGCTGCGCCTGCCGAAGGTCAGCGCGGCCCTGTCGGCGCGCTCGATCCTGGGCCTGGCACTGCGCTTCGAGCAGTTGCACGTCGACGGCGCGTCGCTCGAGGCACGGCGCGACCGCGCCGGGCGCTTCTTCGTCGCCGGCATCGAGGTGCGCGCCGGCACGGCCGAGGACGACGACCAGGGGGCTGGCACCGACTGGCTGCTGGCCCAGCACGAGGTGGTGGTGCGCCACGGCCGCGTGCGCTGGATCGACGAGCAGCGCGGTGCGCCGCCGCTCGATCTGACGGACGTCGACCTCGTGCTGCGCAACGGGCTGGCGCGCCACGAGATGCGGCTGGACGCCACGCCGCCGGCCGAGGCGGGCGCACGCTTCACGCTGATGGGCCAGTTCACACAGCCGCTGCTGGCGCAGCGCAGCAACTGGCGCCGCTGGCACGGCACCGCCTACGCCGATCTGCCGCGCGCCGACGCGGCGGCGCTGCGCCAGCTGCTGCCGCTGTTGCCGCTCGAGATCGAAACCGGCGAGGGCGCGCTGCGCGCCTGGATGGAAGTGCGCGACGGCCGGCCTCGTGCGGCGCTGGCCGACGTGGCGCTGCGCCAGGTGGCGCTGCGCTTCCCGGGCCGCGAGCAGGCCTTGACGGTCGAGCGCCTGCAAGGGCGGGTCAGCGCGGCGCAGGAGGGGCGGCAGTGGCGTTTTGGTGCCGAGCAACTGGCGTTTGCCAGCGGCGACATCGACTGGCCGGCCACGCGCCTGGCGCTCGCGCTGCGCGAAGCCGAGGCGGCGCCTGCTGCGGCGGCTGCCTCGGTGCCGACGGTGCCTTTCGACGGTGGCGAGCTCAGCGCCGACCGGCTCGACCTCGCGCCGCTGGCCCGGCTGGCGGCGCACCTGCCGCTCGGCGCCGCGGTCGACAAGCTGCTGGCCGACCTGGCGCCCAGCGGCCAGGTGCGCGAGTTGGCGGCGCGCTGGGAGGGCCCGCTCGACGCGCCGCGGCGCTACCAGCTCAAGGCGCAGGTGGCGGGCCTGTCGATCGCTGCCGCGCCGTCGGCCGAGCCGGGCCACCTCGGGCGACCCGGCTGGCGCAACGCGAACCTGGACATTGATGCCAGCGAAGCCGGCGGGCGCGCCCGTCTGGCGATCGAGCAGGGCGCCTTGATCGTGCCCGGCGTGTTCGAGCAGCCCGAGGTGGCGCTTGAGCGCTTCAGCTCGCGCCTGGCTTGGCGCATCACGCCGCAGGCCGGGGGTGCACCCTCGGCCATCGAGGTCAGCCTGACCGACACGCAGTTCGCCAATGCCGACGCGCAGGGCCAGCTGACGACGGCGTTGTGGCGCACCGGCCCAGGCGGCGGCGTCGGTCACGGTGCACGCTGGCCGGGCCAGCTCGACCTGGCGGGCCAGTTGAGCCAGGGCCGCGCCGCCGCCGTGGCCTCCTACCTGCCGCTCGGCATTCCCGAGTCGGCGCGGCGCTATGTGCAGCATGCGGTCACCGACGGCCGCGTGAGCAATACCACCTTCAAGGTCAAGGGGGACCTGAGGGACTTTCCGTTCGCGCCGAAGGCCGTGGCCGCCGGAGCCAAGGCGCTGCCGCCGTCGGGCGAGTTTCGCATCGTCGGCAAGGTCGAGGACGTGGCCTTCGCCTATGTGCCCGGCAGCGACGAGGCGCCGTCGGCCTGGCCGGCCTTCGGCGATGTGACGGGCGAGCTGGTGTTCGACCGTGCGTCGATGGAAATCCGCAATGCGTCGGCCAAGGTGTGGGGCGTCGAGCTGACCAAGGTCAACGGTGGCATCCGCGACCTCGCCCATCCGGCACTGCGCCTCGATGGACAGGCGCGCGGGCCGCTCGGCGACATGCTGCGCTACGTCAACAGCTCGCCGGTGGCCGGCTGGACCGGCCAGGCGCTGCGCGAGGCCAGCATGGGCGGCAACGCCGAGCTGAAGCTCGCGCTCGAACTGCCGCTGGACGATCTCGAGCGCAGCACGGTGCAGGGCTCCGTGCTGCTGGCCGGCAACGACGTGCGACTGCTGCCCGGCACGCCGCTGCTGGCCAATGCGAAGGGGCGCGTGGGCTTCACGCACAAGGGCTTGTCGGTGACCGGCGGCAGCGCGCGCGTGCTCGGCGGCGAGGCGAGTTTCGAGGGCGGCACGCAGGCTGACGGCAGCCTGCGCCTTTCCGGCCAGGGTGTGGCCAGCGCCGACGGCCTGCGTCGCGCCGGCGAGCTGGGCGCCTTGTCGCGCCTGGCGGCGTCGGCCAGCGGCCAGACGCCGTACCGCCTGGCGCTGGGTGTCGTGCGCGGTCGCACCGAGTTCACGCTGACCAGCTCACTGGCCGGGCTGGCACTGGACCTGCCGGCGCCACTGAAGAAGCCGGCCGAGGCCAGTTGGCCGCTGCGCGTCGAGAGCCGCGTCGCACCCGACAGCGCGTCGCGCGACACCCTGCGCGTCGAGCTCGGCAACCTGGTCGCGGCGCAGTACCAGCGCGAAGCGAGCGCCGACGGCAGCCTGCAGCCGGTGCGCGGCGCGATCGGTGTGCTGGAACCGCTGCCGCCCTTGCCCGAACGCGGTGTGCAGGCCGTGCTGGCGCTCGGCGCCGTCGACGGCGACGCCTGGCAGGCCGCGCTCGACAAGGTGCAAGGCCCGGTGGCGACCGCTTCGGCGGGAGTCGACGACGGCTACCTGCCCCGCAGCGTGGCGCTGCGCGCGCAGTCGGTGGTGTCGGGCGGCCGGCGCCTGACCAATCTGGTGGCCGGCGTGAGCCAGGACGCGTCCGACGGTGCTTGGCGCGGCAGCCTCGACGCCGACCAGCTCGGCGGCTACGTCGAGTACCGGGCCAGCCGCGGGCCGGCGAGTCCGGGCCGGATCTATGCGCGCTTGGCGCGCCTGGCCCTGCCGCCGGCGGACGCGAGTTCGGTCGAGAACCTGCTGGCCGAGGCGCCGTCGACCGTGCCGGCGCTGGACATCGTGATCGACAACTTCGAGTTGCGCGGCAAAAAGCTCGGCCGCGTCGAGGTGGAGGCGCTGAACCAAGGCGCGCGCGAGTGGCGCATGACGCGCTTCTCGCTCACCAATCCCGAGGCCCAGCTCACCGGTTCGGGCCAGTGGCAAGCCGGCGGCGCGGCGGCGCAGCGCATGGTGATGGACTTCAAGCTCGACCTCGGCGACAGCGGCGCCTTCCTCGATCGGCTGGGGTTCCCGGGCACCTTGCGCGGCGGCAAAGGCCGCATGAGCGGCCAGGTGTCCTGGAGCGGCTCGCCGCTGGCCTTCCACGTGCCGAGCCTGGACGGCAAGCTCAATCTGTCGATCGAGAGCGGCCAGTTCCTGAAGGCCGGGCCGGGCGCCGGGCGATTGTTGTCGGTGCTGAGCCTGCAGTCGCTGCCGCGCCGCCTCGTGCTGGACTTCCGCGACCTGTTCCAGGAGGGCTTCGCGTTCGACAACGTCAGCGGCGACGTCACCATCGACGACGGCGTGGCGGCCACGCGCAACCTGCGCATGCGCGGCGTGCAGGCGGCCGTGCTGATGGAAGGCAGCGCCGATCTGCAGCGCGAAACGCAGAACCTGCGTGTGCTCGTCGTGCCGGAGATCAATGCCGGCACCGCGTCGCTGGCCTATGCGGTGATCAACCCGGCGGTGGGCCTGGGTACCTTCCTGGCGCAGATGTTCCTGCGCCGCCCGCTGATGGCCGCCGGCACGCGCGAGTTCACGGTGCAGGGCAGCTGGGACGACCCGAAGATCGAGCGTGTCGAGCGCAAGCTGGGCGAGCCGGTCCCCGAGTTCGACACGGCACCGGCCGCGCCCGCGGCGGCTTCGGCGCCGAAGGCGGCGTCCTGAGTGAAGAAGGCCACCGAGTGAAGATCGCCGCGCTGCAGACGGTGGCCACGCCCGATGTCGACCGCAACCTCGAAGTCGCTGCGCGCCTGCTCGGCGAGGCGGCGAGCGCCGGGGCCCAGCTCGTCGCGTTGCCCGAATACTTCTGCCTGATGGGCCGGCGCGATACCGACAAGCTGATCGTCGCCGAAGCACCGGGCGACGGACCGATCCAGCGTTTCCTCGCGGCGCAGGCCAGGCAGCATGGCCTGTGGCTGATTGGCGGCACCGTGCCCTTGCTCGCCGCCACGCCCGAGCGCGTGCGCAACGCTTGCTGCGTCTACGCGCCCGACGGCACGCTGGCCGCGCGCTACGACAAGATCCATCTGTTCCGCTTCGACAGCGGACGCGAAAGCTACGACGAGGCGCGCGTGCTCGAGGCCGGCAGCGAGCCGGTGGCGCTGCAGGCCGGCGCGCTGCGCGTGGGCCTGTCGGTGTGCTACGACCTGCGCTTTCCCGAGCTGTACCGGGCGTTGTGTACCCCGCCGTGCGACCTGCTGAGCGTGCCCGCGGCCTTCACCTACACCACCGGGCGTGCGCACTGGGAGCTGCTGCTCCGCGCGCGCGCGGTCGAGAACCAGTGCTACGTGCTGGCCGCGGCGCAGGGCGGTACGCACGAGAACGGCCGCCGCACCTGGGGCCACAGCATGATCGTCGACCCCTGGGGCGAGGTGCTCGCCGTGCGGCCCGAGGGCGAAGGTGTGGTGCTGGCCGAGGTGGACACCGCACGCTTGGCAGCCGTGCGGCAGCAGCTGCCGGCGCTCGCGCACCGCAAGCTCTGATCAGCGGCTGCCGAACATCATCTGGCGCGCGAGCGCGTCCCTTACCCAGGGCAGCCGGTTCAACGCCGCCAGACCCAGGCCACGCAGCGTGTCGATGCCCGGTGCGTTCCAGGTGAAGCTGCGCGCGAGAAAGTCGGTGGTGGCGATCATGGCCCAGCGGTCGGGCGCACGCTGCCAGGCCACCCGCGAGAGCGCGGCGTCGAGGTCCGGCGCCACGCGGCTGCGGTCGCAGGCGTCGCGCAACGCGGCGGCCAGCGCGTAGGCGTCGCGCAGGCCGAGGTTCAGGCCCTGGCCTGCGACAGGGTGCAGGGTCTGCGCCGCATTGCCGATGCGCACCTGGCGTGCGCGCACCAGGCTGCGGTGCGCGGCGAGGCCGAGCGGGAAGCACTTGAGCGGCGAGACCGCGACGACGCGACCAATCGCGGGGTCGAACACCGTGTTGAGCACCGCGATGCGCTGCGCGTCGTCGAGCTCGCGCACCGGGTCGTCGTCGCGCGGCACGCACCACACCAGCGCCGATCGTGGGCCGCCGAGCGGCAGCAAGGCCGCCGGCCCATGGCGCGTGAAGCGTTCGACGGCCAGGCCGGGCACGCCGCCTTCGAGCGTGACCGTGCCCACCCAGGCGTCCTGCCGGTAGTCGCTCGTCAGATCGGCCAACGCCTTCTGCTCGCCGAACACGCCGCCTTCCGCCACCACGGCCAGGTCGAAGGCCTCGGCCACGCCAGCGTCGACCTCCACGCCGTCGACCAGATCCTTCAGCGCGTTCACCGGCGTGCCGAAGCGGCTGGCCAGGCGCGCGGGCGCGGCCGCTACCGCGGCCTCCCAGGCGCGCTGCATCGGCGCGACCAACGCGCCGTAGCCGAGCACCGCACCGAGCATCGGCACCGCGAGCTCGCTTGCCTCCAGGCGCACCTCGGGGGCGCCGAGCCACGCCGGCACGGCCAGCACCGGCGACTGCTGCGAGACCCAGACCTGGCGGATCGGTTCGGCGCGCGCCGCGTCCCAGGCGCCGAGCCGTTCCAGCAGCTGGATGCTGCCCAGCGACAGGGCCAGCGTGCGTGCGTCGCCGGAGACGTCGCGATCGGCCGACCGGGCGTCGAACAGCACCACCTGCGCGCCAGGCAGTTGGCGTGCGGCCAGCAGCGACAACGCCAGCCCGACCGGGCCGGCGCCGATGACGGCAATGCGCAAGGGCTTCATCGGGGCAGGATCTTAGGCGGCGACGCCGGGCCTGCAGGGCCGATCGAATAGAATTCCGCGCTTTTCGGCGACAGCCGGGGCTCGAAGCGGCTTGGGGGGGTCACCCTCGGCCTTGCGCCCTTGCAATCGTGCCGACGCGGCCGCAACTGCCGCAGCTGCCCATCCCCGAACCACGAGGACCCGCAAGTGTTCATCTCCACCGCTTACGCGCAAGCCGCGCCTGCCGCCGCGGGCGGCGCCGAATCCACCTTCCTCACCCTGCTGCCGCTGGTGCTGATGTTCGTGGTGCTGTACTTCATCATGATCCGCCCGCAGATGAAGCGCCAGAAGGAACACAAGGCGATGATCGAGGCGCTGGCCAAGGGCGACGAGGTCGTGACCGCGGGCGGCGTGCTGGGCAAGGTCAGCAAGCTGGGTGAGACCTATGTGTCGATCGAGGCCGGCAACAACGAGCTGATGGTGCAGCGCACGGCGATCGTGCAGGTCCTGCCCAAGGGCACCATCAAGTAATCCGCGCGCGGCCCCGGCCGCGGCGCTGCGAGGCTTTCGCCGATGAACCGCTACCCCTGGTGGAAGTACGCGATCCTGCTGATCGCGCTGGTGGTCGGTGCGCTCTACACGGCGCCCAACTTCTTCGGCGAGTCGCCTGCGGTGCAGGTGTCGTCGGGCAAGGCCACGGTCAAGGTCGAGGCAGCACTGGTCGACCGCGTCAAGACAGCGTTGACGGCCGCCAACCTCTCCGCCGACTTCGTGCAGCTCGAGGGCAACTCGGTGCGCGCGCGTTTCGCCGACACCGACACGCAGATCAAAGCCAAGGACACGATCGCCAAGGCGCTCAACCCCGACACGGCCGACCCGTCGTACATCGTCGCGCTGAACCTGGTGTCGCGTTCGCCTCAGTGGATGGCCAGCGTGCGCGCACTGCCCATGTACCTGGGCCTGGACCTGCGCGGCGGCGTGCACTTCCTGATGCAGGTCGACATGAAGGCGGCGCTGACCAAGCGCGCCGAAGCCTACAGCGGCGACGCCCGCGCACTGCTGCGCGACAAGGGCATCCGCGCCGCGGTCACGCGCGACGGCAATGCGGTGGAAGTGCGCGTGCGCGACAAGGCGGCCGCCGACGGCGCGCGCAACCACCTGACGGACAACCTGCCCGACCTGGCCTGGGTCGAGGCGGCCGAGGGCGAGGGCTTCAAGCTGACCGGCTCGCTCAAGCCCGAGGCGGCGCGCCGCGTCCAGGACCAGGCCGTCAAGCAGAACATCACGACCCTGCACAACCGCGTCAACGAGCTCGGCGTGGCCGAGCCCGTGATCCAGCAGCAGGGGCTGGACCGCGTGGTGGTGCAACTGCCCGGCGTGCAGGACACGGCCAAGGCCAAGGACATCATCGGCCGCACCGCGACGCTGGAGATGCGCATGGTGGACGACAGCGCCGAGGCCGCCGCAGCCGCGGTCGGGTCGGCGCCGGTGCCCTTCGGCGCCGAGCGTTATGTCGAGCGCGGCGGCGCGCCGCTGATCCTGAAGCGCCAGGTCGTCATCACCGGCGACAGCCTGACCGACGCCCAGCCCGGCTTCGACAGCCAGAGCCAGGAGCCCAAGGTCGACCTGACGGTGGACGCCAAGGGCGCGCGCATCATGCGCGACGTCTCGCGCGAGAACATCGGCAAGCGCATGGCCATCGTGCTGTTCGAGAAGGGCAAGGGCGAAGTGATCACCGCGCCGGTGATCCGCGGCGAACTCGGCGCGCGCTTCCAGATCTCGGGCCGCATGAGCACGCAGGAGGCCAGCGACACCGCGCTGCTGCTGCGCGCCGGCTCGCTGGCCGCACCGATGGAGATCATCGAGGAGCGCACCATCGGCCCCAGCCTGGGTGCCGAGAACATCGCCAAGGGCTTCGACAGCGTGAGCTACGGCTTCGCGGCGATTGCGCTGTTCATGTGCCTGTACTACCTGCTGTTCGGCGTCTTCTCGACGCTGGCGCTGGCCTTCAACCTGCTGCTGCTGGTGGCGCTGCTGTCGATGCTGCAGGCCACGCTGACGCTGCCGGGCATCGCGGCCATCGCGCTGACGCTGGGCATGGCGATCGACGCCAACGTGTTGATCAACGAACGCGTGCGAGAGGAGCTGCGTTCCGGCGTGAGTGCGCAGATGGCGATCCAGACCGGCTACGAACGCGCTTGGGGCACGATCCTCGACTCGAACATCACGACCCTGATCGCCGGGCTGGCCTTGTTTGCCTTCGGCTCGGGCCCGGTCAAGGGCTTTGCCGTCGTGCACTGCCTGGGCATCCTGACCTCGATGTTCTCGGCCGTCGTGTTCTCGCGCGGCCTCGTCAACCTCTGGTACGGACGCCAGAAGAAACTCAAGAGCGTGTCGATCGGCCAGGTCTGGAAGCCGGCAGCGACGCCAGGCACGGCCGTCGAAGCCGCTGCCAAGCCGGAAGAGGTCTGAGCCATGGAATTCTTCCGCATCCAGCGCGACATTCCGTTCATGCGCCACGCGCTGGTGCTGAACGCGATCTCGTTCCTCACCTTCCTGGCGGCGGTGTTCTTCCTCTTCACGCGCGGGCTGCACCTGTCGATCGAGTTCACCGGCGGCACGGTGATGGAGGTCGCCTACTCGCAGCCGGCCGACATCGCCAAGACACGTGCCACGGTCGAGGCGCTCGGCTTCGGCGAGGTGCAGGTGCAGAACTTCGGCACCTCGCGCGATGTGCTGATCCGCCTGCCGCTGCGCGGCGACGCCAAGCAGGACGCGGTGGCGACGCGCGTGTTCGGCGAGCTGTGCAAGGCCGAGTCCGGCAGCGTGGTCGACAAGAGCTACACCACGCCGCAGGGCGAGCAGGTGGCGCGCAAGGCCTGCGCGGCCGGCGACCAGGAGCCGTTGACGCTGTCGCGCACCGAGTTCGTCGGCCCGACGGTCGGCGAGGAACTGGCGCTGGACGGCGCACTGGCGCTGGCCGTCACGGTGATCGGCATCATGATCTACCTGGCCTTCCGCTTCGAGTGGAAGTTCTCGGTCGCCGGCATCGTCGCCAACCTGCACGACGTGGTGATCATCCTCGGCTTCTTCGCCTACTTCCAGTGGGAGTTCTCGCTCGCGGTGCTGGCGGCGATCCTGGCGGTGCTGGGTTACTCGGTCAACGAGTCGGTGGTCATCTTCGACCGCGTGCGCGAGACCTTTCGGCGATTTCGCAAGCTCGACACCCAGCAGGTGATCGACCATGCCATCACCTCGACCATCAGCCGCACCATCATCACCCACGGCTCGACCCTGATGATGGTGGTGTCGATGCTGGTCTTCGGGGGCCCGACGCTGCACTACTTTGCGCTGGCGCTGACAATCGGCATCCTGTTCGGCATCTACTCGTCGGTGTTCGTCGCGGCGGCTATCGTGATGTGGCTGCGCGTCAAACGCGAGGACCTCGTGAAAGCTGCCGCAAAGGGCGGCGATCCGAACGATCCGAACGCCGGCGCCGTGGTCTGACGCGCGGGGGGCTGGTGTAGAGTCCCTGTAACAACCGGGCCCTCCACAGCACCACCCATGGCGACCATCGGCGCGAGCGCTGGCTTGGCCTATCAGGCCAGACGCGTGTACACCGAAGAGCTGGTCAAAGGCCTGCCGCCGTTGGTCACCGCGGTGTCGCACTGGGCCATCGCGCCGGAACGCGCCACCACGCCCGGCGCCGACCCGGCCACGCTGATGCGCCTGCGCGACCTGGCAGCCGACCTCAAGCGCAACGGCGTGGCCTGGCACCAGGGCATGGTGGGCTCGCTGCAGCACGCGCTGCACCATGGCGCGGGTTCCGCCGTCGGCGGCGACACGTTGATGAACACCCAGGCGCGCAAGCTGTCGCTGGTCGACGACCAGACGATCGAGCGCGAGATCACCGCGTCGCGGCTGGCGCTGGCGGTGATGGACCGCGCCGGCAACGAGTTCAACGACCTGCGCGCCCGCGTCGCGCTGCTCGAGCGGCGCGAGGAGCTCGACCCCAACGACCTGCTGCGGGCCCATGTGCTGGCGCGCTTCGTGATCGACGCCTGGGCCGAGGCGGGCCTGCCCGACGCGGCGCTGCGCGACCTGCAGACGGTGCTGCACGAGGAGTTCGCGGTGCTGGTCCAGGAGGCCTACCACGAGGCCAACAGCATGCTGCTGGCGCACAACGTGATGGCCGACATCGACCTGCGACCACTGATCCGGCGCTCGCGCGGCGCGTCCACCACGGGCTACAGCGGCCAGATCAGCGAAGAGACGCGGCTGATGACGCGTTCGGGTGTGGCCAGCGCGCCCTCGGGCCAGCCCGGCAGCGGTGAGAACGCGGTAGCGGTGCTGACCCGGCTGAACCGCATGATCGAGCGCCAGGTGCCGGCCTTTGCTGAGACGGCGCATGTCGGCCAGCGCACGGTGTCGCCGGGACTGTCTGCGGCGATCGGCAACGCCCAGGCCGGCGTGCAGCGGCGCCTGGGTGGCGACGGCGCAGCCCAGGCCGCCACGGTGTCGCCCGCGCTGCTCGAGGAGTTGCAGGCGCGCAAGCAGGCCCTCAAGCGCGCGGCGGACTCGCCGGTCGAGCGCGCCACGATCGAGATCGTGGCGCTGCTGTTCCAGGCCATCCTGACCGAGGAACGCATCCCGGCCTCGGTGCGCGTCTGGTTCGCGCGCCTGCAGATGCCGGTGCTGCGCGTCGCGGTCGGCGAACCCGACTTCTTCGCCACCGTCGACCACCCGGCGCGGCGCCTGATCGACCGCATGGGTGCCTGCGTCATGGGTTTCGAGGCCTCGGCGCGCGCGGTGAGCGACGCGCTGGAGAGCGAGATCCGGCGCATCGTGCAGGTGGTCGAGGCCTACCCGGACACCGGGCGGCGCGTGTTCCAGACCGTGCTGACCGAGTTCGAGCGCTTCCTCGAGAACTACTTCAAGAGCGACGCCGCCACGCGCAAGGGCGTGTCGCTGGCGCAGCAGGTCGAGCAGCGCGAGACGCTGGCGATCCAGTACACGATCGAGCTGCGCAAGCTGCTCAACGAGGTGCCGGTGCAGGAGGGCGTGCGCCAGTTCCTGTTCCAGGTCTGGGCCGACGTGATGGCCATGACCGCGGTGCGCAACGGCGCGCAGAGCGACGCCACCAAGGCGATGCGCGCGGCCGCCGGCGACCTGATCTGGTCGGCCGGCGCCAAGGTGACGCGCGAGGAGCGCGCCGAAGTGATTCGCAAGCTGCCACCGCTGCTGAAGAAGCTGCGCGAGGGCATGGAATCGGCCGGCGTGCCGGCGGACAAGCGCGACGAGCACGTGCGCTCGCTTAACGAGTCGCTGGCCGCAGCGTTCTCGGCCAAGGCCGCCGCGATCCCGCCCGACCGCTTCGAGGAACTGCGCGAGCGCCTCGAAACGCTCGAAGAGCTGTTGCCGGACGCCGGCGACGTCGAACTCGACCAGACCCTGATGCTCGACCTGTCCGGCGAGGACCGCAGCGCGCTCGAGGTGGTGGGCGAGGGCGGCTCGATGCCCACGCCGGCCATGCTGTCGTGGGCGCGCGAGCTGCAGGTGGGCAGTTGGTACATGCTCGAGTACGGCGACAAGACCGAAGCGGTCCAGTTGGCCTGGCAAGGCATGCGGCGCCACCTCTCGCTGTTCGTCACGCCGGCCGGCCGTTGCCTGCTGTTCGAGCAGAACCGGCTGGCGTCCTACCTGCAGGCGGGTCTGCTGCTGCCGGCGCAGGACGAGGCGCTGACGGTGCGCGCGACGCGCACGGCGCTGGCCAAGCTGGATGCCGACCCTGCAAGACTGTTGAATTGAAGGAGCGGGCCTGACGGCCCTGTCGGTAGCCGCGCCTTCGGCGCGTCAATGCACCGAGCGCTCTTCAGGCGCGACGAACAGCTCGTCGAGGATCAGGGCGTCGGGCTCCTCGCCCAGGCTCCAGAAGACCATCAGCACGATGACCTTCAGGTCTTCCAGGTCGATCGGGTGCGCGCCGACCGCCGTCGCGCGGTCGATCACCATCTCGCGCATCGGTGGCGGCAGCACGCCGGCCGACTCGAGGAAACTGATGAAGCCAATCGACTCCTCGCCGATGAGGTCGTGCTCGGCGGCCGAGTACACGCGCATCGCCTGCGTGCTCTGCTCGCCGGAATAGCTTTCGGCCGCGCCAGCCAAGCCGTCGAGCCACGTCAGCGCTTCCTGGATCTCGTCGCTCTCGAAGCCGGCCGCCGACAGCTTGCGCGTCAGCTGAGCGTGGTCGGGGCAAGCGTCCGGGCGCCAGTAGGTTTCGTACAGATAGACCAGCACGTCGAACATGGTGCGATCCACTATAGCGCAGCGCTCAGCCGCTGCTGCGGCGCTGAAACAACCCGCCTGGCAGGCGGGCCACCTGGCCGTCGAGCTCCAGTTCCAGCAGGCGGGCATTGATGTCGGCGGCCCCCAGGCCGGTGCGCGCGCCCAGCGCGTCGAGCGTCGCCGGGTCGTGGCCGAGCGCGTCGAGCAGCGGGTCGTGGATGCTTTCGCCGTCGGGCAGGTTCGCGGCTGCGGGCCGCGCCTTCCAGTCCAGCTCGCCGAGCACGTCGTCGGCCGATTCGACCAGCTTGGCGCCTTGCTTGATCAGCGCATGGCAGCCGCGCGACTGCGGCGAGTGGATCGAGCCGGGTATCGCGAACACCTCGCGCCCGGCCTCCAGCGCCGCGCGCGCGGTCGACAGCGAGCCCGACGGCAACGCAGCCTCCACCACGAGCGTGCCACGCGCCAGGCCGGCGATGATGCGATTGCGCATCGGGAAGTTCTCCGGCAGCGGCGGCGTGCCGATCGGGAACTCGGTGATCAGCAGGCCTTGTTCCGCGATCCGGTGTGCCAGCGCTCGGTGGCGGCCGGGATAGATGCGGTCGGCCCCGGTGCCCATCACCGCGATCGTGGCGCCCCGGCCGGCCAGACCTCCCTCGTGGGCGGCGCCGTCGATGCCGAGCGCGAGGCCCGACACCACGGTCAGCCCGGCCTGCGCCAGATGCGCCGCAAACGCGCGTGCGTTGTCGGCGCCCTGGGCCGTCGGGTTGCGGCTGCCGACGATCGCGATCGCAGGAGCGGTCAGCAGGTCAAGGCGCCCCTGTGCGAACAGCAGCAACGGTGGGTCGGCCGTCTCGAGCAACTGCGGCGGGTAGGACGGGTCGCCGAGGGTGATGACATGGCGCGCCGGGTCGGTCGCGGCCCAGGCCCGCGTAGCGGCCACCTGTTCGTCATGGCGCTCGGGTGGTTCGGCGAGCGCGGAGCAAAGGGCGGCGCTGATCAGGGTCCGCAGCGTGGCGGCGGGGGCGCAGAACACCCCCTCGGCGGATCCGCAGGCGGCCAGCAGCTTGCGCGCGCTGTCGCGACCGACCCCCGGCGTGCGCAGCAGGCGTAGCCAGGCGTCGAGGTCGTCCGGCGCTGACACCGGGCGGTACCGGTCAGGGCTGCGTGAAGTGGTCGCCAGCGACGACCTGTTGCTGCACCTGGAGCACCAGGGCGTACGACACGCGGTCGAAGACGCGGAACACGAACAGCAGGCCATGCCGTTCATCGGGCAGCTTGATCGCCTCGGGCTTGGCGTAGGTCGTGTCCACGCGGCGCTCGCCGTCGCGCAGCACGGCCACCACATGGCCGCGCTCCATGCCGTCGCGCGTGCCGCGGTTGATCGCCACCACCTGGTTCTGGCCCGCGTTCAGGCCATCGCCGTAAACCTTGACCACCTGGCCGGCGACCGGTTTGGACGGCGCGTGCGGCATGAAGCTGGAGAAGTCGCGCGGCGGCACGGCCGCCAGGCGGTCGCCCACGCCAACCTCTTCCTTCACCGCCGTGATCTCGAAGGTGGCCGGCACCGCGACGCTGCCCCTGCCATCGGCCCCCGGTGCTGTGCCGGCTTCGCGCACATAGGACGCGGTGCCGACGAAGCGGGCTTCGTAGCCGAGCACTTCCTTGGTCGTCGGATCGATCAGCGGCGTGGCCTGGCGGAACAGTCGCCAGTCGGAGAGGCCACCGAGTTCGCCGCGCACATAGGCGCGGTCGCCGCGGCCCATGATCACGCGGCTTTCGGGTGCGGCCACCACGCGCGGTGCGTTGGCCAGTTCGTCGGCGTTGAACACCACCGCTTCGTTCAGGAAAGGGGCGATCAGGTTGAGCGGGATCGACGGGATGGCCGAGTCGCTGGTGCCCTCGGCGCGGATGCGCGGGCTCAACTTGACGGTACCGTCCGGGCCGGCCTGACCCATCGTCAAGCGCGCGCGGCCGCCCGACTTGTCGAGCACCAGCACCTGGCCGGGATAGATCAGGTGCGGGTTGCGGATCTGGTCCAGGTTCATGCCCCACAGCTGTGGCCAGCGCCAAGGGCTTTTCAGAAACAGCTTGGAGATGTCCCACAGTGTGTCGCCACGCTTGACGGTGTGGCTGTCCGGGGCATTGGGCGCCAGGTCTTCGAGCGGCACGCCGGCCTGGGCCGTTTGCTGCGCGGTCGCGCGCATCTGCGGCGTGATCGGGTAATTCTGCGCCACGGCGCTGCCGCAGACCAACGCGAGCAGGCTCGCGATCAACGGGGTGGCATGGCGCTGGACGTGGCGTCGGATCATGAACGGGGCTCCCGGGGGCCGCGGCGTGGGCGATGCGAAAATGCAGCCGCTTTCGAGGTCTTCGAGCACCCTGCCGCCGGCCGTGTGCCAGGTCGGCAAAATGCTCACTTGGTTTGGCAGATTCTGCCCATAAACCCTTGATGCCGCAATGAAAGTGCCCTGCGGGACCCCCTCGCGCGGCGCAGTCGTGGCACCTTTCACGAATCATGTCTTTGTTGCCCATCCTGCGATACCCTGACCCACGCCTGCACACCGTGGCCAAGCCCGTGACCGAGGTCGACGAGCGCATCCGCCGCCTGGTGGACGACATGCTCGAGACCATGTACGCCGCCGATGGCGTGGGCCTGGCTGCCACGCAGGTCGACGTGCATGAACGCGTGATCGTGCTCGACACCTCCGAGTCGCGCGACCGCCCGCGGGTACTGATCAACCCCGAACTCATTGCGCAAAGCGATGAGATGGTGCTGGGCGAGGAAGGCTGCCTGTCGGTGCCGCAGATCTACGACAAGGTGGAGCGCCATGCGCGCGTGACGGTGCGCGCGCTCGGCCGCGACGGCCAGTCTTATCAGTTCGACGCCGAGGGCCTGGAGTCGGTGTGCGTGCAGCACGAGATGGACCACCTGGTCGGCAAGGTCTTCGTCGAGTACCTGAGCGCGCTCAAGCGCGACCGCATCAAGACCAAGATGCAGAAGAAGACCCGCGACGAACAGGCGCAATCGGGGCCGGCAGGGCGCCGGTTCTGAACCGGCCATGAGCCTGCGCGTCGCTTTCGCGGGCACGCCCGAGTTCGCTGCGGTCGCGTTGCGCCGACTGATCGAGGCGCATTTTGTGGTGCCGCTGGTGCTGACGCAGCCGGACCGCCCCGCCGGCCGCGGCCTGAAGCTGCAGCCCTCGGCGGTCAAGCAGGTCGCACAGGCCCAGGGCCTGGCGCTCGCGCAGCCGCGCAGCCTGCGCCTGGACGGCAAGTTTCCGCAGGACGCGGCCGCCGCGCGCGCCGCGCTCGATGCGGCCCGGCCCGACGTGCTGGTCGTGGCGGCCTACGGCCTGATCCTGCCGCGCTGGGTGCTGGAGTTGCCGCGCCTGGGTTGCCTGAACATCCACGCCTCGCTGCTGCCGCGCTGGCGCGGCGCCGCGCCGATCCAGCGCGCCATCGAGGCCGGTGATGCCGAGACCGGCATCACCATCATGCAGATGGACGAGGGCCTGGACACCGGGGACATGCTGATGGCCGAGCGGCTGCCCATCGGTGCCGACGACAGCACGGCGACCCTGCACGACAAGCTGGCAGCGCTCGGCGGCCGCCTGATCGTCGAGGCGCTGGAGGCTGCGGCCTGCGGCGGTCTCCAGCGGCGCCCACAGCCCGTCGAAGGCGCGACCTACGCGCGCAAGATCGACAAGGCCGAGGCCGCGATCGACTGGCGCCAGAGCGCGGCCGAGATCGAGCGCCGCATCCGGGCTTTCGACCCGCAGCCGGGTTGCCACGCCGACGTGGGCGGCCAGCCGCTCAAGCTCTGGCGTGCCAAGGTGAGCGCCGGCTTCGTCGGGGATCCAGGCAGTCTCGTGGTCGAAGCAAACCGCCCGATGGTGGCCTGCGGGCGCGACGGGCTCGAACTGGTCGAGGTCCAGCGCCCCGGCGGCCGACGGCAAGGCGCTGCCGCGTGGCTCGGATCGCGCCCCTGAAGCGGCCTCAAGCCCGGGCGGGAGGCTGCCGATAACGGGGCACACCCGAGCCCTTCTGCCATGTTCCGCCCCACCCTGATCATCGTCGCCGCCCTGATGCCGTTGCTGGCCGGCTGCGAGCTGATGGGCGGCGAGTCGGCTGAGGCCGTGGCAGCACGCCGCGAGGCCGAAGGCAAGGCGGTGGGCGGCGCCTGCCGCCACGCCGGCCGCGCGATCGAGGACTGCTTCGTGCTCAACAAACGCGCCGACAAGGCCGCCATCTTCGCCGGCTGGCGCGAGATGAACGATTACATGCGCGACAACAAGGTCGAGACCGTGTCGCCGCAGGGCGGCCCGGCGCCGGCTGAGAGCGCCGCCAAGGTCGAGCCCGCCGCCGAGCCGGCGCCCAAGCCGGCCAAGGCCAAGAAGGCCGAGTCCTGAGCCACTGACCTGGCAGGTCGTTCTGTCGCGCGTCGCGGCAGTTGGTCGCACGGCGCGTGACATCGCGCGCCCGCCGCGGCACCGTGTCGTCCTCGAATCCGAAGGAGACACCACGATGAACACCTCCCTTGCACACCGCTCCTGGCTTGCCGCCGCCCTGCTGGGCCTGGCCGCCGTGCTGGCGCCTGCCGCCCAGGCTGCCACCACCACCGGCTCGGGCAAGTCCGCCACCGAGGCGCGCGAGGCGAGCGGCTTTGCCGCCATCGCGATGCGCGGTGACATCGACGTGGTCGTGCGCCAGGCGGCGCGCGAAGCGCTGCAGGTCAGTACCGACGACAACCTGTTGCCGCTGCTGCAGACCGTGGTCGAGGGCAGCGGCGAGCAGCGCACGCTGCGCATCCAGTGGAAGTCGGGCGAGTCGATCCGTACCAAGTCGCGCACCGTGGTCACGGTGGACGTGGTCAAGCTGACCGCGGTGTCGCTGTCCGGTTCGGGCGACCTCGCGCTCGGCGCACTGAAGACGCCCGCACTCGCGCTGTCGATCTCGGGCTCGTCGGACGCCAAGATCGAGCGGCTCGACGCCGGTCAGCTGAGCGTGAGCATCTCGGGTTCGGGCGACGTGCAGGCCAGCGGCAAGGCGAGCAAGCTGGAAGTCTCGATCTCGGGTTCCGGCGACGTGCGTATGCGAGAACTCGCGGCCGAGGACGCGACCGTGTCCATCGCTGGTTCCGGCGACGCAAGCGTCAACGCCAGCAAGGCGCTCGCGGTGTCGATCGCCGGCTCCGGCGACGTCGAGTACACCGGTGGTGCCATGCTGGCCAAGGCGCGCGTCGCTGGCAGCGGTTCGATCCGCCAGCGCTGACGTTGCCTGAACCCGAGCGCGAGCGCGGCTTGCCCGCGCTCGCGACAATCGGGCCGATGTCTGCTTCCAACCTGGCGCCGCAGCCGCTGTGGCGCCACCCCGAATTCGCGCGCGGTGCGCGCGACATGACCGGCACCGCCCTGGGCATCGGCGCCTGGGGCCTGCTGACCGGCATCGCGATGGCCAAGAGCGAGCTGGCCATGCCGCTCGCGGTGCTGATGTCGCTGATCGTTTTTGCCGGCAGCGCGCAGCTCGCCGCGCTGCCGCTGCTGGCGGGCGGCGCGCCGCTGTGGATCATCTGGGCTACCGCGCTGTGCGTGAACCTGCGCTTCGTGATCTTCAGCGCCGGCTGGCGCCGCTACTTCGCCGAACTGCCGCGCAGGCAGCGCCTGCGCATGTCGTACTTCGCCGCCGACCTGAACTACGTGCTGTTCATGAAGCGCTTCCCGCAGGCCGAGGCGCCGCCGACGTCCGAGTCGGTGCCGTACTTCTGGGGCGGCGTGGCGCTGAACTGGACTTCGTGGCAGCTGCCGTCGCTGATCGGCCTGCTGGTGGGCGACCGCATCCCGCCCGAGTGGGGCCTGGGCTTCGCCGGCACGCTGGCCCTGCTGGGTCTGACCTACGCCTTGCTCAACGACCGCTCGACCTGGATTGCCGCCGTGGTCGCCGGCGCGGCCGCGGTGGCCACGTACGCGCTGCCGCTCAAACTCAACATCCTGGTCGCGATCGCTGCCGCGGTCGCGATCGGCCTCGTAATCGATCACACGACACCGCGCGCGGTGCAGCCCGAGGAGGACCTCACATGAGCGGCGTCACCTGGGAGAGCGTGACCGCGATCCTCGGCCTGGCGCTGATCACGATCGTCACGCGCGGCTTCTTCCTCTACCCCGAGCGTGAGCTGCCGATGCCGGCCTGGCTGCAGCAGGGCCTGCGCTACGCGCCGCTGGCCGCGCTGGTGGCGGTGGTGGCGCCCGAGGTCTTCATGACCCAGGGACGGCTGATCGACACCTGGATGGATGCGCGCCTGCCCGCGGTGCTGGCGGCGACCGCCTACTTCTACTGGCGGCGCGACATCCTCGGCACCATCATCGCGGGCACCACGGTGTTGCTCGTGCTCAAGCTCGGCTTCGGCTGGTGATTCCTACA
Source organism: Aquincola sp. (assembly GCA_022841885.1). Classification (GTDB taxonomy): domain Bacteria; phylum Pseudomonadota; class Gammaproteobacteria; order Burkholderiales; family Burkholderiaceae_C; genus CADEEN01. Next base: position 21,816 of record JALHQP010000030.1, read on the forward strand.
ATCGCTGCATGAACGTCCTCCGCTTCTCCGACCTCGTTGCGCAGGGCCGCGTGCGCGGCCAGCGCGTCTTCATCCGGGCCGACCTCAACGTGCCACAGGACGATGCCGGGCACATCACCGAGGACACGCGCATCCGGGCCTCGGTGCCTTGCATCCGCATGGCGCTGGACGCCGGCGCGGCGGTGATGGTCACCTCGCACCTGGGCCGCCCGACCGAAGGCGAGTTCAAGCCCGAGGACTCGCTGGCGCCGGTGGCGGCGCGCCTGGCCGAGTTGCTCGGCCGCCCGGTGCCGCTGAAGGCCAACTGGGTCGATGGTGTGGCCGTCCAGCCCGGCGAGGTGGTGCTGCTCGAGAACTGCCGCCTCAACAAGGGCGAGAAGAAGAACAACGAGGAGCTGGCGAGGAAGATGGCGGCGCTGACCGACATCTTCGTGCACGACGCCTTCGGCACCGCGCACCGGGCCGAGGCCAGCACCTACGGCATCGCGCAGTTCGCGAAGGTCGCCTGCGCCGGCCCGCTGCTGGCGGCCGAGATCGACGCGATCACGAAGGCGCTGGCGCACCCGAAGCGGCCGCTGGTGGCCATCGTCGCCGGCTCCAAGGTCAGCACCAAGCTGACGATCCTGCAGAGCCTCGCGGCCAAGGTCGACGGCCTGGTGGTGGGCGGCGGCATCGCCAACACCTTCCTGCTGGCGCAGGGGCTGCCGATCGGCAAGAGCCTGGCCGAGCCGGACCTGGTGAACGAGGCCAAGGCGGTCATCGCCGCGATGAAGGCGCGCGGCGCGGCGGTGCCGATCCCGGTCGACGTGGTCTGCGCCAAGGCCTTCAAGGCCGACGCGGTGGCCACCGTGAAGGCCGTGGCCGACGTGGCGCCGGACGACCTGATCCTCGACATCGGGCCGAAGACCGCCGCGCTGCTGGCCGACCAGCTCGAGGCCGCCGGCACCATCGTCTGGAACGGCCCGGTCGGCGTGTTCGAGTTCGATGCCTTTGCGAACGGCACCGAGACCATCGCGCGCGCGATCGCCGACAGCGACGCGTTCTCGATCGCCGGCGGCGGCGACACGCTGGCCGCGATCGCCAAGTACGGCATCGAGAAGGACGTGGGCTACATCTCCACCGGCGGCGGTGCCTTCCTCGAGGTGCTCGAGGGCAAGACGCTGCCGGCGTTCGAGATCCTGGCCCGGCGCTCGCAGGGCTGAGCCGGCCGCCGCCGCCACTCAGGCGAGCGGCGCCGCCTGGGTCGACGCGAAGAGCGAAGGCCTGAACCCCATCGGCACGGCGCTGCTCTCGTCGATCGCCCAGACGCCGAGCGCCTGGGCCGACATCGGCTTCGCGAACAGGTAGCCCTGCAGCTCGTCGCAGCCCAGACCGACCAGCACGTCGCGCTGTGCCTCGGTCTCGACCCCCTCGGCGACCACGCGCAAGCCGAGCGAGTGCGCCATCTGGACGATCGCATTGGCGATCGAGCGGGCGCTTTCGCTGACGGCCAGGTCGGTCACGAAGGCGCGGTCGATCTTCAACTCGGCTGCCGGCAGGCGGCGCAACAGCGCCAGGCTCGAGTGCCCGGGGCCGAAGTCGTCGACCGACATGTGCACGCCGATTTCGCCCAGGCGCGCGAACGCCCGCTGCGTGGCCGCGGTGTCCTCCATCGCGACGGTCTCGGTGATCTCGCAGGTGAAGCGCGCCGCGCTCAAACGGTGTTGCTTCAGGCCGCGGGCCAGGCGCTCGACGAAGGCGTCGCCGCGCATCTGGCAGCCCGAGACGTTGATCGCCACCCGCATGCGCAGGCCCAGGTCGCGCCAGCGGGCGGCCTGGCACAGGGCTTCGTCCATCACCCAGTCGCCGATCTCGCCCATCAGTCCGGCCCGCTCGGCCAGCGGGATGAACGTGGCCGGGCTGATCATCCCGCGCTCGGGATGCAGCCAGCGCAGGAGGGCCTCGGCGGCCGTGATCTGCAGGCTCGACGCATCGATCTTGGGCTGGTAGTACAGCGTCAGCTGGTGCCGCTGCACGGCATGGCGCAGGTCGCGGATCAGCGCCGCCTCGGTGACCACGGCCTCGGCCATGCTCGGCTCGAACTCGGCGAACGCACCGCCGCCGGCGCGGCGCACGGCCTGCATCGCCGCACTCGCCAGGCGCACGATGCGCGTGCTGGCACCGTGGTCGGGATATACCGCGAAGCCGACGGAACTGACGAGCGGGCGGACCATTTCCGACAGCGTCAGCGGTTCGGCCAGAGCCGCCGCCACCTTGCGCGCCAGCTGCTCGCCGGCAGCGCTGGGGCCATGGGCCAGCAGCGCGAACTCGTCATGGCCGAGCCGTGCCGCGCTGGCATGGCGCCCGCCGACCGTGCACAGGCGTTGCGCCATCGCCACCAGAGCCTCGTCGACCAGCGCGATGCCGTGCTCGTTGCCGAGCACGCGCAGGTCGTCGAGGCCGACGACGATGACGCCGACCGCCGCCTCGCCGCGGTCGGCCCGCGCCGCGGCCTGCTACAGGGCGCGGGAGAACGCGAGGGGCGATGCCAGCCCGGTCAGCGGGTCGAGGTCGGCCATGCGGCGGTTGGTCTCCTCGAGATCGCGCAGGGCGCGGCGCAGCTGCTGGCCTTTCAGGTGCAGGCGGGCGCAGGCGAATAGCGCGGCCGCGGCCACGAAGAGACCCGCGGCGCCGGCCCAGGACGGCGGATCTGCAAGGAGCGAGAGCATCCCGGCGTTATCGGCCAGGCGCCCAGGGCGCTTGAGGCCTCCCGCTTCAGCGCACGATGCCGGGCCGCGGCGCACCTGCCGCGTCCCACGCCGGCCCGTCGAACCAGGTATCACCCTGCAACGCCGCACGCAGCATCGGCATCGCATCGACGCCCCAGAACAGGCGCCCGTCAAGCGCGAAGGTCGGCACGCCGAAGATGCCCAGCGCGATGGCCTCGTCGGTCGCCGCACGCAGCTCGGCCTTGACCTCGGGCGAGTCCGGTTCACGTACGGGCGCGACCTGCTCGCGCAGCGCGGCAAGGCGTGCCGCGTCGTTGGCATCCGCGCCGGCGCCACGCCACACATGCCGCATGACCAGCTCCACCGTGCGCCGATTGGGCCCGGCCGCGACGCACAGACGCAGCAGCGCCAGCGGGTTGAATGGGTGCTGCGCCGGCACGTCGATGGGCACGCCGAACTGGTGGGCGAGCCAGCGGACATGCCTGAACGTCCAGGCGCGCTTGGGCTCTATCTCGGCCGGGCCTTTCTGCCCCCATTGCCCGAGCAGACCCGCGAACAACACCGGCCGGTACTCGACCGCATAGCTGCAGCCTTCGAGGGCCTGTGGCAAGCGCTCGAAGGCAAGGTAAGCAAACGGCGAGACCGGGTCGAACCAGAAGTCGATGCGTTTCACGGTCAATCCTTCATCGGCGCCAACATGCTGCGCGCGCGGCCGGCGCCCTTGGCTGCATACAGGGCCTCGTCCGCGCGCTTCAGCAGTGCGGCCGCGTCTTCGTGCGGCGAGCCGCTCCACTGCGCGACGCCGATTGACAAGGTGACATGGGCGCCCGCCTGCGGGTCTCCGTGCGGCAGGGCCAGCCGCGCCATCTCGTCTTGGCATCGCTGCGCGACAGCGAGCCCGGCCTTGGCGTCGGCGTGCGGCAGCAGGATCGCGAACTCCTCGCCCCCGTAGCGCGCGACCAACTCGCCGGGGCGGCGCGACTGCTGCGCCAGCATGTCGGCCACCCCCTGCAGCGCACGATCACCCTGAGGGTGGCCGTGCCGGTCGTTGTAACGCTTGAAGTGGTCGATGTCGATCAGCAACAAGGACAGCGGCGCATCGTAGCGCCGCACCCGCTGCATTTCCTCGTGCAGGCGTTGGTCGAAGCGCCGACGGTTGGCCACGCCGGTCAGGGCATCGGTGATCGACAGTGTTTCGAGCGCGGCGTTCGCCTCGCGCAACGAGGCAGCCGCGGTCTGTGCCTCGGCGCGTGCGGTCTCGGCGGCCTGGCGCGCCTGCATCAGGTCGGTCACATCGGCGCGCACGCCGGCCAGACCACCATCGCGCGTGCGCTGTTCATGGATGCGCAACCAGCGCCCGCCGGGCAGCTGCTGCAGGATCGGGTCGCCGCCGGGCTCGCGGTGCTGGCGCAGGCGTTGCGCGATCCAGGCCTCAGGGTCGGCTGCGGCCTGTGGGTACTGCCCGCGCTCGAGGCCGTAGCGCAGCAGCGACTCGAAACTTGCGCCCGGCGCCAGGGCCGGAGCCGACTCGCGGTAGATCTCCCGGTAGCGACGATTGCACAGCACAAGACGGTCATCCGCGTCATACAACGCAAAGCCGTCGGGTAGCGCGTCGAGTGCGTCGTCGAGCAAACGGCGCGCGGCCTGTTCCGCGCTGCGCTGCCGGATCGCCTCGCTCACGTCCAGACGCACGACGACAATGCCGCCACTGCCGATGCGCGTCTCGTAGATGTGGATCCACGAGCCGTCGGCGGCCTGCTGCAGCCGCGGCTCGTCGTGGCCCCGCCTATGCGCGGCCATGCGCTCTGCGAACCAGGTTTCCTCGCGACCGCGCGCCTCCGGGAGCAGGCCGCGCGCCAAGCTGAGCCGGACCAGGCCCTCGAACGGCGTGCCAGGCAAGGTGGCTGCGTCGAAGTACGGGTACAGGTCGAGCATGCGCCGATTGAACAAGGTCAGGCGATCGTCGGCGTCGTAGATCTCCACGGCTGCGGGCATCGCCTCGATGGCGTCGTGCAGCAGACGCTGGGCCTGCGCCGCCGCCTCGCGCTGCTGTATCAACTCGCTCACGTCCAGGCGCACGCCGATGATGCAGCCGTTGCTGCCGCGGGACTCGTACACCTGCAGCCAGCGGCCGTCGGCGAGTTGCTGCAGCAGCGGCGCACGCGCATTGCCGCGCGTGGCCAGGCGTTGCGCCAGCCACGCCTCGTCCTGTCCGCTCGCCTGCGGCAGCAGGCCCAGCTCGAGCGAGCGCCGGACCATGGCCTCGAACGACAGGCCCTGGGTCATCAGCTCGGCCACATGCGGGTACATACCGGCCAACTGGCGGTTGTGCACCACCAGGCGGTCGTTCTCGTCGTAGATCTCGATACCCGCCGGCATGGCCTCGATCGCATCGCGCAGTTGGCGGTGCGCCCGCTCGGCCTCGGCCCGCGCCTGGGCCAAATCCTGCTCGCGTTCAATCAAGTCGGTGACATCGACCGAATAGCTCAGCAGGTTGCCATTGACCAGGCGTTGTTCGCTGATGCGGCGCCAACTTCCGTCGGGCATCTGGCGCAGCATGGTGTCGCCTGCCAGCGCAAGGTGCTGGCCGAGCCGTTCGGCGATCCAGGCCTCCTCGCGGCCCTTGGCCTGCGGGACGGCCCCGGCCTGCACGCGGTTGCGCAGCAGCGCTTCGAACGAGATGCCGGTTGGCAGGTCGGCCTCGGTCAGTCCGTATACGCGCCGGAAGTCGGCGTTGGCATACAGCAGGCGGTCATCGCGGTCCCACACGACGACCGCGGTCTGCATCGCGTCGAGCATGCGCTGCCAGCGATGGCGCTCGCGCTCGACGTCGCTGTGCAGGCGCCAGAACCCCACCGAGATGGTCAGGCCGATGAACAGCGCGACCCATGCGCCCGGCCACCACTGCAACGCGAGCGAGGCCGTCAGCAGCAGGAAGCCGGCGACCATGGCCGCCAGCCACAGGGCGCGCGGAGGGATGTGTGGGCGTTTCACGATGGCGCCGCCGAAGGTTCGCCCCCAAGCGCGGCCAGCCGCTCGGGCGTGCCGACATCGGTCCACTCGCCGTCCCAGGCTTGCGCGCCCAGCCGCCCCGCGCCGAGCGCTGCATCGAGCAGGGGACGCAACTTCATCGGCCGGCCGACCGGGATACCCTCGAACAGCGCGGCGCGGAACAGGCCGATGCTGGCCCAGGTGCGGCGCGGTGGCTCGGCGGTGGCCAGGCCGCGTGCCGCGTCGAGGCCGAAGTCGCCGACCGGATGGTGCGGCGCATTGGGCACGAGCCACAGGTGTGCCAGCGTCCGGGCCTGCGCAAAGCGCAGGGCCGCGCCCGCGTCGAAGCCGAAGCCAGGAGTGAACACGTCGCCCGAGATCACCCAGAAGTGATCGTGGCCACCCTGCGTCAGCCAGGGCAGGGCCTTGGCGATGCCGCCGGCGGTTTCCAGCGCGCCGCCGTGGTCGCGGCCTTCAGTCGAGTAGCGGATCGAAAGCCCCCAGCGCGACCCGTTGCCCAGGATGGCCGGGAACTGCTCCTCCAGCCAGGCGGTGTTGATCACGACCTGACTCACGCCCGCCGCGGCCAGCGCTTCGAGATGCCACTCGATCAGCGGTTTGCCGCGTACGTGCAGCAGCGGCTTCGGGCACGCATCGGTCAGCGGCCGCATGCGCTCGCCGCGGCCGGCGGCCAGGATCAGGGCGGCAGGTTGGGGCATCGGCAGCCAGTGTAGGGGTGCCGCCTAAAATCGCACTTTGCCCGCCGCCGCCCCACCGACATGTCCAGCCTCGACACCAATCGCGTTCCCGACACCAGCGGCCCGGTGCCGTCCACCGCCGCCAGCCGCGAGGCGCTGATGGCCAACGCGATCCGCGCCCTGGCGATGGATGCGGTGCAGCAGGCCAACTCGGGCCACCCGGGCGCGCCGATGGGCATGGCCGAGATGGCCGTCGCGCTGTGGGGCCGCCACCTCAAGCACAACCCGACGCACCCGCACTGGCCCGACCGCGACCGCTTCGTGCTGTCCAACGGCCACGCGTCGATGCTGCTGTACGCGCTGCTGCACCTGAGCGGCTATGAGCTGCCGATGAGCGAGCTGCGCAACTTCCGCCAGCTGCACAGCAAGACGCCGGGCCACCCCGAGGTCGGCATCACGCCGGGCGTGGAGACCACCACCGGCCCGCTCGGCCAGGGCCTGGCCAACGCGGTGGGCATGGCGCTGGCGGAAAAGCTGCTGGCGCGGGAGTTCAACCGCCCGGGCCATGCGGTGGTCGATCACCAGACCTATGTTTTCCTCGGCGACGGCTGCCTGATGGAAGGCGTGAGCCACGAGGCCTGCGCACTGGCCGGCGCCTGGAAGCTGAACAAGCTGGTGGCGCTGTACGACTGCAACGGCATCTCGATCGACGGCCGTGTCGAGCCCTGGTTCGTCGACGACAGCGCCAAGCGCTTCGAGGCCTACGGCTGGCAGGTGATCGGCCCGCTCGACGGCCACGACGTCAAGGCGCTCGACGCGGCGATCGCGCAGGCGAAGAAAAGCGCGACGCGGCCGACATTGATCGTCTGCCGCACCAGCATCGGCAAGGGCGCACCCACGCGCAGCGGCACCGCCAAGGCGCACGGCGAGCCGCTCGGCGGCGACGAGATCAAGGGCACGCGCGCGGCGATCGGCTGGTCGCACGAGCCCTTCGTCGTGCCCGAGGCGGCCTACTCGGCCTGGGACGCAAAAGCGGCGGGCGTCGAGGCCGAGGCGGCGTGGAGCGCGCGCTTCGCGTCGTACAAGGCCGCGCACCCCGAACTCGCCGCCGAGCTGGCGCGGCGCCTGAAGGGCGAGCTGCCCAGGGGCTTCGCGCAGACCGCCGTGGACGCGATGGTGGCTGCGCACACCAAGGCCGAGACCGTGGCCTCGCGCAAGGCGAGCCAGATCGCGCTCGAGGCCTTCACCAAGGCGCTGCCCGAAATGCTCGGCGGCTCGGCCGACCTGACCGGCTCCAACCTCACCAACACCGCCTCGACGCCGGCACTGCGCATCGGCGACGACGGCGTGCCCAACGGCGGGCGCCACATCAACTATGGCGTGCGCGAGTTCGGGATGGCTGCGGTGATGAACGGCGTCGCGCTGCACGGCGGCTTCATTCCCTACGGCGGCACCTTCCTGACCTTTTCCGACTACAGCCGCAACGCGATCCGCATGGCCGCGCTGATGGGAGTGCGCGTGATCCACGTCTTCACGCACGACTCGATCGGCCTCGGCGAGGACGGGCCGACGCACCAGAGCGTCGAGCACGCCGCGAGCCTGCGCCTGATTCCGGGCCTGGACGTCTGGCGCCCCGGCGACACCGCCGAAACGGCGGCGGCCTGGGCCTGCGCGCTCGAGCACCGCAGCCGCCCGAGCGCGCTGCTGCTGTCGCGCCAGAACCTGCCCTACGCACCCAAGGCCAGCCTGGACCTGATCAGCCGCGGCGCCTACGTGCTGGCCGAGCCGGCCGAGGTGGGTCTCGCGAAGAAACCGCAGGCGGTGATCGTCGCCACCGGCAGCGAGGTGCAGCTCGCGCTGCATGCGCAGGCGGCGCTGGCCAAGGAGCATGGCATCGCGGTGCGCGTGGTGTCGATGCCGAGCACCACGGTGTTCGATCGCCAGAGTGTCGACTACAAGAGCGAGGTGCTGCCGCCCCAGCTGCCGCGCATCGCGGTCGAGGCCGGCGTCACCGACGGCTGGTGGAAGTACGGCGTGGCCGCCGTCGTGGGCATCGACCGCTACGGCGAGTCGGCACCGGGGGGCGTGCTGTTCAAGCATTTCAAGATCACCGCGGAGAATGTGACTGCGGTGGTGCGCCAGGTGCTTGGCCACTGAGCACCCTCAAGACAAGGAGACGGGCATGAAGACATGGCACGGCCTGGCGCTGCTGTGGACACTGGGGGCCACCCTGGCCCACGCGCAAACCATCTCCGCCATCAAGGTCGAACCGGCACAGCCCAAGGTCGGCGAGCCGGTGCAGATCACGGTGCTGTTCGAGAACGCGGACAACCCCAACTGCAACGTGCGCCTGCACTTTGGCGACGGCACGAACCGCGACCACAAGGTCAACCAGGCCAAGGACGTGCCGCTGGTGCGCAGCCACACGTACAACCAGGCCGGCCAGTACACCGTCAAGGCCGAGGGCAAGACCGCGCTGCCGATGCTCAAGTGCCTCGGCGCCAACCAGACCGCGCTGGTCAAGGTGGTGGCCGCGGCAACCAAGACGCCGGGCTGCCCGGCGGGCTGGAAGCTCGACGCCAGGAGCGTCAACAAGAAGACCGGCGCTTACACCTGCGGCGCCAAGGCCGGCACCGCCGCGCCGCCAGCGAAGCCGGACTGCCCGGCGCCCTTGTCCTACTTCGAGAACAAGACACGCGGCCAGTTCGGCTGCCGGCCCTGAACCCTCCACTCTTCAACCACGGAGTCATTCAACATGGCGATCAAGGTAGGCATCAACGGTTTCGGCCGCATCGGGCGCATGGTGTTCCGCGCCGCGGTACAGAACTTCAAGGACGACATCGAGGTCGTCGGCATCAACGACCTGCTCGAGCCCGACTACCTCGCGTACATGCTCCAGTACGACAGCGTGCACGGCCGCTTCAAGGGTGACATCGCGGTCGACGGCCATACACTGATCGTCAACGGCAGGAGGATCCGCCTGACCGCGGAGAAGGACCCGGCGGCGCTGAAGTGGGGCGCGGTCGGCGCCGACGTGGTGGTTGAGAGCACGGGCCTGTTCCTCACGCTCGACACCTGCCAGAAGCACCTCGATGCGGGTGCGAAGAAGGTGATCCAGAGCGCGCCGTCCAAGGACGAGACGCCGATGTTCGTCTACGGCGTGAACCACACCAAGTACGCCGGCGAGACGATCATCAGCAACGCCTCGTGCACCACCAACTGCCTGGCCCCGGTGGCCAAGGTGCTGCACGACAGCTTCGGCATCAAGCGCGGCCTGATGACCACCGTGCACGCCACCACCGCGACGCAGAAGACCGTCGACGGCCCGAGCAACAAGGACTGGCGCGGTGGCCGCGGCATCCTCGAGAACATCATCCCGTCGAGCACCGGCGCGGCCAAGGCGGTCGGCAAGGTGATCCCCGAGCTGAACAAGAAGCTCACCGGCATGAGCTTCCGGGTGCCGACGTCGGACGTGTCGGTGATCGACCTGACCGTCGAACTCGCCAAGGACACCACCTACGAGGCGATCTGCGCCGCGATGAGGGCCGCCGCCGCCGGCCCGATGAAGGGCGTGCTGGCCTACACCGAGGACAAGGTGGTCGCGACCGACTTCCGCGGCGAGTCCTGCACCAGCGTGTTCGACGCCGAGGCCGGCATCATGCTCGACCCGACCTTCGTCAAGGTGATCGCCTGGTACGACAACGAGTGGGGCTACTCGAACAAGGTGTTGGAGATGGTGCGCGTGGTCGGCCGCTGAGCGGCGGCGTTCTCCGGTGCCGACGAAGGCCGCCTTGCGCGGCCTTTTTCACGCCCGCCGACGGGCTGCGCGCCGCGTTCACACTCATTGACACCTCGCGCCGGGGCGGCCCCTAGACTGCCGCGATGCGCCTGCACCGTCTCTGCCTCGCCGTCGCCGCGTTCGCCGCCGCGACCCTGCAACTGCCGGCGCATGCCGAGCGCACGCCGTCGCGGCCCCTGGCGCTGACCGAGTCGGCATCGAACGCGCGTGTGATCGTCAAGTTCCGCGAGAGCGCCTCGCTGCTGCGTGCCCATGCGCTCGCCGCCGGCGGCGCGGCGGCCGACGTGGCGGGCGTCGCC
>JALHQP010000031.1 GCA_022841885.1 Aquincola sp.
GCGGTACCGCCGCGGCGCGGCGATCCGCCGCCGTCGCACCGAGCGAGTCGTGCAGGGCCTGCAGTTCGGCGCCCGGCGCCAGACCCAGCTCGGTGCTCAACCGCTCGACGAAGGCGCGATAGGCCTGGCGCGCGCGCGCAGCCTGGCCGGCACGCGCCAGCTGGCCCATGTGCTCGCGCAGCGCCGCCTCGTCGAGCGGATCGGCGTCGAGTAGCCGGGACGACAGCGCGAGCCCGGCGGCACTGTCGTCGTCCATGGCCAGGTACTCGAGCGCCGCGGCGCGCCAGGCGGAGTGCAGGCGGTCGCGCTCGAAGCGCAGCCAGCCGGTCCAGGCCTCGTTGGCGTCGTCGTCGAAGCCGGCGAGCAGCGGGCCGCGGTACAGCGCGAGGGCATGGTCCAGCTGCCGGTCGCGCAGGGCCTGCTCGAATCGGTGCACGTCGGTGTCGGCCTGCACCTGCAGCGACGCGCCCTGCGTCTGCAGCACCGCCCCCCAGGCCAGCCCCTGCAGCCGGAACAGGGTCTTGCGCAGGTTCGTGAACGCGAGCTTGTCCGCCAGGTCGGGCCACAGCATCGCGGCCAGTTCGGCGCGACCGATCCAGGCGCGCTTGGCCGCCAGCAGCACGATCAGCTGGCTGCGGCGTTCGAACGGCAGCGCGATCGGCGGCGTGCCGTCGCCGAGGTCGATCGTCGGCGCGCCGAAGAGGAACAGGGTGGCGGGCATGGCTACCGTCGGGCGGGGGCCGACATTCTGCGCGCGGCGCCGGCACGGCGGCACTGTCGGCCGCGCCCGCGTGACGCTGGCCCCGGCCGCGACCGGGCTTCAGGCCACCGACAGCAGCAGCGAACTCAGCTCGCCCGGCCGGGTGACCATCGGGAAGTGCCCGGTGGCCATCTCGGCGATGCGCCAGCCGGGTTGCTGGCGCACCCGCGTGCGCATGGCGTCGATCGTAGGATAGGCCGGGCGGTTGCAGTCGACGAACAGGCGCGGCAGCGCGGCCCAGCGCGCGCCGTCGAAGTGCAGCGGCACGCGGTACATGCCGAAGGGGTGCGGCACCTGGCGCCGCAGCAGCCAGTCGCGGTCCGGGCCGTCGTCGATGCCGAAGTCGCGCGGGTCGGGCGGCGGCAGCGCGTTGCCATGCGCTTGCGCGGCCGCGATGCGCGCCTGCACGACCTCGGGCGGGTGGCCTTGGCCCCAGCCCTCGCCGGGCAGCGGCACCATCGCATCGACGTAGACGAGCTGCTTGACCCATCCCGGCCCGCGCGCCAGCAGTGCATCGGCCGCGCCGGTGATCACCATGCCGCCGTAGCTGTGGCCAACGAGCACGATGTCGGTCAGTTCCTCGGCGTCGACCAGGCCGAGCACGTCGTCGATGTGGTCCCGAAGCGAGATGTCCGGGCGCCGCAGGTGCGCACGTTCGCCGTCGCCGGTGAGCGTGACGGCATGCACCTCGTGCCCGGCGCCGCGCAGCGGGCCGATGACGCGGCGCCAGACCCACGCGCCGCCCCAGGCGCCGTGCACGAGGACAAAGGTGCTCACTTGACCTGCTCCAGGTCCGGGTAGCGCGCGAGCCGGTCGTACAGCGCGGCGCGCGACATCTTGAGCAGCTTCGCGGCCGCGACGCGGTTGCCGCCGGTGGCCTTGAGCGCGCTGGCGATGGCGTGGCGCTCGACATCGGCGAGCTGGTCGGGCAGGGGCTTGAGGGCGGCGAGCATGCCCGCGGCCAGCGGCATGCGCGTGGACGCCGCGCCGAGCGGCGGCAACTGCGCCGCGTGCAGTATCAGCTCGTCGTGCATCAGCACCGCCTGCTCGAGCACGTTGCGCAGCTCGCGGATGTTGCCCGGCCAGGGGTGCGCGGCCAGCGCCTCGAGCGCGTCGGGCGCCAGGCTCCTGACCGGCAGGCCACTGCGGCGTGCGATGTCGTCGAGCAGCGCCTCGGCCAGGGCCTCGATGTCGTCGCGCCGGTCGCGCAACGGCGGCAACGCGATCGGCAGCACGTTGAGGCGGTAGTAGAGGTCGGCGCGGAAGCTGCCGTCGGTCACCATCGCGGCCAGGTCGCGGCTGGTGGCGGCGATCACGCGCACGTCCACCGGCTCGACCTTGTTGCTGCCCAGCGGCTCCACCTCGCGCTCCTGCAGCACGCGCAGCAGCTTGCTCTGCAGCGGCAGCGGCATGTCGCCGATCTCGTCGAGGAAGAGCGTGCCGCGGTCGGCGACGCGGAACTTGCCGTCGCGCGACTTCTTGCTGTCGGCGCCGGTGAAGGCGCCGGGCGCGACGCCGAAGAACTCGGCCTCGAGCAGCGACTCGGGGACCGCCGCGATGTTCACGCCGACGAAGGGCTGCGCGGCGCGCGCGCTGGCCGCATGGATGGCCTGCGCCAGCAGCTCCTTGCCGGTGCCGGTTTCGCCCAGCAGCAGCACGGTGCTTTCGGTGGTGGCGACGCGCCGCGCCTGGCGCTTGACCTCGAGCGCCGCGGCGCTGGCGCCGATGAAGCTGGCGATCGTGTACTTGGGTCGGCGCTGCTCGGCGAGCTGGCGCCGCGCGCTGTCCAGTTCGGCCTGCAGGCGCGTGAACTTGGCCATCAGCGGCTGCATCGTCGTCTCGGGGTGGTCCATCAGGACCAGGCCGAGCACGCCGATCACGCGCCCCGCGTCGTCGCGCAGCGGCAGCCGGCTGACGAGGAAGGTGCCGGCCTTGTTGGTCAGCAGGTCGACCAGGATCGGGCGCCCGGTCTCGATGACCTGCGGGATCAGCGTGTTGGGCACGACGTCCTCGACGCGCTGGCCGACGAACTGCGCCTCGGTCTCGAAACCGAGTGCGGGCAGGAAGCTCTTGTAGCCCTCGCTGATCCAGACGATGCGGTGCTCGCGGTCCACCACCATCATGCCCATCGCGGTGCGCGCGAACACGTCGAACATGCTGCGCGCGGCCATCTTCAGCAGGCCGTCGGCATCGTCGGGCAGCGCGGGCGGTGACTCGCGGGTAAGCATGGCCGGGCCACTGTAGCCGAGCGACCTAAGATTGCGCCTCAGGAGGAGCCCCCGGGCGATGAAGTTGCTGTCGTGGAACATCCAGTGGTGCCGCGGCGTCGACGGGCGCGTGGACCCGGAGCGCATCGGCCGCGTGGTGCGCGAGCTCGCGCCGGAGGCCGACGTGGTGTGCCTGCAGGAGGTGGCGCGCGGCTTCGACACGCTGGCCGGCAGCAGCGGCGAGGACCAGTTCGCACGCCTGGCCGCGGCCTTCCCGGGCTTCGCCGCGTTCGAGGGCGTGGCGGTGGACGTGCCGCATCCGAAGGGCGGTCGACGCCAGTTCGGCAACCTGCTGCTGTCGCGCCTGCCGGTGCGGCAGGTGGGGCGTCACCTGCTGCCCTGGCCCGCCGACGCCGACCACGCCGACATGCCGCGCATCGCGGTCGAGGCGGTGGTCGAGGCGCCGGATGTTGGTGACGTTCGGATCACGACCACGCACCTCGGCTACTACTCGGCGGCGCAGCGCTTGGCCCAGGTGGAGGGCCTGCGCGCGCTGCATGCGCAGGCCTGCGGGCACCGCGCACCTCCGGCGCGTGCCGACGTGTCGAACGGCCCGTTCCACTGGCGGCCACGCCCGAGCGCCGGCGTGGTCTGCGGCGACTTCAACTGCGAACCCGGGTCGCCCGGCCACGCCCGCATGCTCGCGTCCTTCGACGACGGCACGCCGGCCTTGCGCGACGCCTGGCAGGTGGCGCACCCGGGCCGCGAACACGACGCCACCGTCGGCCTGGTCGACACCGTGCAATGGCCGCGCCGCTTCGCCTGCGACTTCATTTTCGTCTCCCAGGACCTGGCGCCGCGCGTGAAGGCGCTGCAGGTCGACGCGACCAGCGACGCGTCGGACCACCAGGCAATGATCCTGACGCTGGGCTGAAGCTCAGCGCGCGGGCGCCGCGCGCAGGTTGATGACGTTGCCGGCCACGATCAGCAGCGCGCCGGCCACGGCCATCAGGCCCACTGCCTCGCCGTAGAAGGCCCAGCCGATCAAGGCCACCAGCGGCAGCCGCAGAAAGTCGATCGGCAGCACCGCCCCCACTTCGGCGAGCTTCAACGCACGTGTCAGGCAGTAGTGCGCGGTGAGTGCGGTGACGCCCACCAATGCCAGCCAGGGCGCCTGGTCTGCGGTGGCGGGCTGCCACTGCGGCAACGCGCCGGCCAGGCCGAGCGGCAACTGCACCACCGTCATGTAGAACAGGATCGCCAGTGGCGCCTCGGTGGCGGCCAGGCGCTTGGTCATCAAGTGCGAGGCGGCGTAGGCGAACGCGCCGCCCAGCGCGGCCAGGGCCGCGGGCTGCACGATCGACAGACCTGGGCGCAACACCAGCAGCACGCCGGCCAGCCCGAAGGCGAGCGCGATCACACGCGGCCGGGTCAGCCGTTCACCGAGGAACATCGCGGCCAGCAGCGCGGTCCAGATCGGGATCGTGAACTCGATCGCGAACACCTCTGCGAGCGGCATCAGCGCGATCGCGAAAAACCAGCCGAACTGGCCACCGAAGTGCGCGACGTTGCGCCAGCAGTGTTCGCCCAGCCGCCGAGTGCGCAGCAGCGCCGGGCCGGTGCGCAGCACCACCAGGCCGATCACCACGAGGCCGACCACGCTGCGGAAGAACAGGATCTGGAAGGTCGACAGCCCCAGCTGTGCAAGTTCACGCCCGGCGATCGCCATCGCCAGGAAGGACAGCAGCGCACCGACCATCCACGCCGCGGCCTGGACTGCAGAGCTTGCGCGGTGTGCGGGTGGGGCGCTGGCCATGGGATGCAGCATATCGGGCGCCTGCACGGCGCCCGCGGCGCACCGGGGCGCACCACTCACGCGGGACGCGGCGACGAACAGGATCGGGATCACGTTCGACAGGCCAAGCCCCACCAGGGCCAGGCCCGCGAGTGCCACGGCCATGTGTTGGCTCAGCAGCACCACCGCCATGGCCATGGCGGACAGCGTGGCGCCGGCGGCGAGCAGTCGCGCCGTCGGCACGCGCGCGCGCAGCCGATCGCCGCCGAAGCGGCCCGCCCCGGTGGGCGTCGATGCGACGCCGCTCATCGGGCGAAGCTGCCTTCGGCGGCAGTCGGCGCCGGCTGCCGCAGCCCGAGCCACAGCGCCCCGGCGACGAGACGGCTTCGTGCCCCGACCCTCGGCTACGGTGCCTTGCGGTACACGCGCACGTGCTCGACTTCCATGTGCACCGGGAACACGGCGTCATCGACGGCGCCGCCGAGGTCGCCGCCGACGGCGATGTTGAGGATCAGGAACTGCGGTTTGTCGAACGGCCAGCGCTCAGGCCCGGTACGTGGGTTCCTGTATTCGAAGTGCACGACGCCATCGATGCCGAAGCGCACCGTGTCGGCGGTCCAGTGCATCTGGTAGTCGTGGAACGCGGTGCACACGTCCGGCACCTGTCGCCCCCCGCCCGCCGGGTTGGCGCCGTGGCCGGCGGCGGTATGCACGCTGCTGAACACGCGTCCCGGGTCGCGACCGATGTGCTCCATGATGTCCAACTCGCCGCCTGCGGGCCAGATCACGTCGCTGTTGAGCATCCAGATCGCCGGCCAGGTGCCCTTGCCGCAGGGCAGCTTGGCACGCACCTCGAAGAAGCCGTAGGTCCACTCGCCCTTGCCTTGGGTGATGAGGCGCGTCGAGGTGTAGCGCTGGCCGCCCCAGTCGGGCGCGCTGGACAGCGACTCCTTGCGCGCCGTGATCACCAGCCGCCCGCCCTGCACGCGCGCGTTCTCGGCGCGCGGACCCGAGTAGTACTGCAGTTCGCGGTTGTGCCAGCCGGCCTTGTTCATGCCGGTGTCGTAGGCCCACTTTGCGGGGTCGGGCAGACCATCGCGCTCGAACTCGTCGGCCCAGGCCAGGCGGTAGCCGGCGGGCACGACCAGCGGTGCCGCGCCCGCCGCGGCAGCGGGCAGCGTCGGCGAGCAGGCGGCGAGCGACAGGGCGCCGGCGGCGAACGCACCCTGGCAGATGAAGGCGACGAGGCGTCGGGGGTGCAGGGATGGCATCGGGGGGCTCGCTCAGTGCACGCGCAGGCCGGCGGCATCGAATCGCAGGGCCCAGGTCGCATCGGGCTGCAGCGACACGGGCTGTCCGGTGGCCAGGCCGTCGTGGCCCGGCCCGGCCTTGGCGTGCAGCAAATCCGTCAGGCCTTCGACGCGCAGGTGCAGGATCGAGGTGTCGCCCAGGTGTTCTGCCAGCTCGAGCGTGGCGGCGATGCCCTCCCCCGCCGGGCCGACCTGCAAGTGCTCGGCGCGCAAGCCCACGCGATGCACCTGGGCGCTGGCGTCGGCGGCGAGCCGATTCCACAGTGCATGGTGGGCCGGCGCGGCGGCGCCATGCGGGCGTTCGATCAGGTTGATGCGTGGCGCGCCGAGGAAGCCGGCGACGAATTCGTTGGCCGGCTGCTGGTACAACGCCAGCGGCGCGCCGAGCTGCTCGACGCGGCCCTGGTTGAAGACGGCGATGCGGTCGCCCATGGTCATCGCTTCGACCTGGTCGTGCGTGACGTAGATCATCGTCGTGCCCAGTTCCTGGTGCAGTCGCGTGAGCTCGATGCGCATGTTCACGCGCAACGCGGCGTCGAGGTTGGACAGCGGCTCGTCGAACAGGAAGACCTTGGGCTTGCGCACGATGGCGCGGCCGATCGCCACGCGCTGGCGCTGGCCCCCGGACAGCTCCTTGGGCAGGCGTTGCAGCAGCTCGGTGATGCGCAGCACCTCGGCCGCTTGCCGCACCTGCGCGTCGCGCTCGGCGCGCGGCACGCCCGCCATGCGCAACGCGAAGCCCATGTTCTCGGCCACCGTCATGTGCGGATACAAGGCATAGCTCTGGAACACCATCGCGGCACCGCGCTCGGCGGGCCGCACGTCGTTGGCGCGTTGGTGGTCTATCCACAGCTCGCCGGCCGTGATGTCTTCCAGCCCGGCGATCATGCGCAGCAGCGTGGACTTGCCGCAGCCCGAAGGGCCGACGAAGACCAGGAACTCGCCGTCGCGGACCTCGAGGTCGATGCCGCGGATGACCTCGACCTCGCCGAAGCGCTTGTGGATGCCTCTGAGGCTGACCTGTCCCACGTCAGGACTCCCGCGCGTGGCACTGGCGCAGGAACTCGCGATACCACAGCGCACTGTCCTTCAGCGTGCGCTGCTGGGTGGCGTAGTCCACATGCACGATGCCGAAGCGCTTGGCGTAGCCGCTCGACCACTCGAAGTTGTCCATCAGGCTCCACACCATGTAGCCGGCCATCGGCACGCCCTGGGACATCGCGTCGGCCACCGCGGCGATGTGTGTCTGCAGGTACGCGGTGCGGTCCGCGTCGTGCACACGGCCGTCGGTCAACGGGTCCTTGAAGGCGCCGCCGTTTTCGGTGATGAACACCGGTGGCAGCGTGTAGTCGCGGTGCAGGGTGAGCAGCAGTTGCGTCAGCCCGCGCGGGTAGATCTCCCAGCCCATGTCGGTCAGCGCCAGGCCGCTCGTCTTCTTGTCGAAGGAGTGGTCGGCGCTCGACACCACACGCGAGTAGTAGTTGACGCCCAGGTAGTCCAGCGGTGTGGCGATGTGTGCCATGTCGCCGTCCTGCACCGCGGGCGCGTCGGCGCCCAGTTCGTCCCAGACCGGCTGCGGGTAGCGGCCCTTGAACAGCGGGTCGGTATACCAGCAGCGTCCGCGCAGGTCGTCAAGGCGGGCCTGCTCGCGGTCGGCCGCGCTGTCGGTGGCCGGCTCGGTGTGGCCGAGGTTGAGCACGATGCCGAGCCGGGCGCGCGCGCCGTCGGCGCGCAGCGCCTGCAGCGCCAGGCCGTGACTGAGCAGCAGGTGGTGCGCTACCTGCATCGACGCCTTGCGGCTCTTCTGACCTGGTGCGAACTCGCCCTTCTCGTGGCCGAGCACGGCGATGACCCAGGGCTCGTTGTGGGTGGTGATCGCCGCCAGCCGATCGCCCAGGTGGCGCTGCATGCCGCGCGCATAGTCCACGAAGCGGTGCACGGTATCGCGTGCCGGCCAGCCTCCCTGGTCCTGCAGCGCCTGTGGCAGGTCCCAGTGGTTGAGCGTGAGGTAGGGCTTGAGGCCGCGCTTGAGCAGGCCATCGACCAGGCGCTCGTAGAAGGCCAGGCCCTTGGGATTCCACGCCCCGGCGCCGAGCGGCTGCACGCGTGGCCACGAGACCGAGAAGCGGTAGGCGTCGACCCCGAGCGAGGCGATCAGGTCGAGGTCGCTGTCCAGACGGTGAACGTGATCGCAGGCGATGTCGCCGTTGCTCGCGTCGGCGATGGCGCCCGGCACGCGGCAGAAGCGGTCCCAGATCGATTCGCCCTTGCCGTCTTCGCGTGCGGCGCCTTCGATCTGGAACGAACTGGTGGCCACGCCCCATACGAAGTCGGCGGGGAAGCGACGGTGGAGGTCGATGTGGGCGTGGGTCATGCTGTGGGCGCTACTTCACGGCACCGGCGGTGAGGCCGGCGATGAGTTGGCGCGAAGAGAGGAAGAACAGGACGAGCAGCGGGATCGTGGCGATGGCCGAGCCGGTCATCAGAGCGCCCCACTCGGTGTTGACGGTGCTCTGCAGGCTGCGCAGTGCCAGTGGCAAGGTGTAGTTGTCGGCGCTGCGCATCACGATCAGCGGGCCGATGAAGTTGTTCCAGCTGGCGATGAAGGTCACCAGGCCCAGCGTGCCGAGCGCAGGCTTGAGCAGCGGCAGCGCGACATGCCAATAGATGCCCAGCTCGCCGCAGCCGTCCATGCGTGCGGCCTCGACCAGCTCTCGCGGCACAGCGCTCAGCGCAAAC
This sequence comes from Aquincola sp., assembly GCA_022841885.1. GTDB lineage: Bacteria > Pseudomonadota > Gammaproteobacteria > Burkholderiales > Burkholderiaceae_C > CADEEN01. The sequence goes on from JALHQP010000031.1 coordinate 8,812, forward strand.
TGGCGCATCAGGAAGATGCCGAACGCGCTCGCCGCGCCGGGGACGTACAGCGCCCGGTGCTGGTCGATCCAACCCAGCGCATCCATGATCAGGAAGGTGGGGATCATGTTCATGAAGCTGGGCAGCAGCATGGTGGCCATGACCAGCGCGAACAGCGCGCTCTTGAAGCGGAACTCGAACAGGGCGAAGGCATAGCCGGCCATCGAGCAGAACAGCAGTGTGAGCGCGGTCGAGGCGAGCGCCACGTAGAGGCTCCATCCCAGGTTGCGCCAGAACGGCAGGCGCTCGGTGAGGATCTTCAGGTTGGCGGCCAGGTCGTCGCCGAACCACAGCGGCGGCGGCAGGTTGAAGATCTCGGTGCGCGACTGGGTCGCGAAAACGAACATGAAGTAGAACGGTGCGAGCATCACCACGGCGCCGGCGGCCACGATGGCATGCGCGGCCCAGGGTGCGAGGCGTTCGGCTCTCATGCGCTCCTCCGCGTGCGGAAGGCCCGGTTGGTCAGCCAGGTCAGCACCACGACCACCGCGAACAGCAGCCAGGACATGGCGCTGGCGCCACCGAAGTCGTTGAAGTCGAACGCCATGCGGTACAGATAGACCGCCGAGGTCATCGCCGCCTGGTCGGCGCCGCCTTTGCCGCCGGTGAGGATGAACGGTTCCTCGAACAGTTGGAGGCCGCCGATGACGCTGAGCGTGACGCCGAAGAAGATCATCGGCTTCAGGCTTGGCAGCGTGATGCACCAGAACTGATGCCAGCGGCCGGCACCGTCCATCGTGGCCGCTTCGTACAGGTCCTTCGGGATCGTCTGCAGCGCCGCGAGGTAGAGCACGACGTTGAAACCGAGGTAGCGCCAGAAGACGATGAAGGCAATGGCCGGCTTCAAGTGTTCGGCCTTGCCCAGCCAGTCGATGTTCTCGCCGCCGAGCAGCGCCGTGAGCCCGGCATTGACAAGGCCGAAGTCGGTGGAGAACAGCGAACTGAACATGATGGCGATGGCCACCGTGGACGTGATGTAGGGCAGGAAGTAGGCGCCGATGACGCCGTCGCGCAGGCGCCTGAACGAGGTGTGGATGAAGACCGCGAGCGGGATCGCCACCAGGTGTTGCGGCACCCCGGCGGCCAGCGCCAGCCACAGCGTGTTCTTGAGCGACTTCCAGAACCACTCGTCCTCGAGTGCGAAGGCAAAGTTGGCCAGGCCCACGTATTCCATCGCGCCCAGGCCGCTGGTCGGCTCCCAGGACTGGAATGCGAGGTAGAGCGAGAAGCCGAGCGGGAAGATGCCGAACACCACGAACAGCACGAGAAACGGGCTGATCAGCACGTAGGGCGCCCAGCGTGGCGAGAGCCTGAGGGCAGGTGGAATCCGCATGGTCAGCGGTGGGCACGGCGCTCGAGCAGGCGCTGGGCGTCGGCGAGTGCGCGCCCGATGTCCTTGCCGTGCTCAAGCACATTGTCGAGTTCGGTGCCGACCACCTCGTCGGCGAAGTTGTTCTGTTTGTGCACCTGCGTGGCGGTGATGCGCCGCGCCGCGTCGCGCCACAGGTGGCGTGCCGGCTGACCACCGAGAAAGGGCAGCGGCTCGTCGAAGAAGGGGTCGTCGTGCGTGGACAGCAGCGCGGGGAAGGCATCCTGCGCCTTGAAGGCAGCGAACTGCATCCCAGCATCGAGCGTCAGCAGTTGCACCAGGTCCCATGCCAGCGCTTTGTTCTCGGGCGCGGCGCGGCGCGGCAGTGCGTAATAGGTACCGCCGTATCCGACGAAGGTCTGGTCGGGCAGATGCGCGGCGCGCCAGAGCCCCTTGGTGCCGGGCGCCACCCAGTTGGCCATCTGGCCCACCATCCACGCGCCCGACAGCTCGGTGGCCAGCGTGCCGCGCTTGAAACCTTCGGCCCACTCGTTGGACCAGGCGTTGACGCGCGCGTCGAGTTTCTGGCGGCGCACGCTGCGTGCCAGCTGGAAAGCGCGCACGAAACGCGGCGAGTTGACGAGCACGCGCGAGTCGCGGTCGAAGTACAGGCCCTCGCCTGGACGCAGGCCGCTGCGGATGACGATGTCCTTGACGATCTGTGCGTTGGAGATCAGGTAGGCGCCGGTGGCGGCCTTGATCTTCACGCCCGCGTTCACGTAGGCCTCCCACGAGGGCGTGAGGTCGGCTTCGGCGAGGCCCGATCGCGCCAGCAGGTCGGCACGGTAGAGCAGGGTGCCGGGGCCGATGTCGGTGGGCAGCGCGACCAGTTCGCCGCGCCGGTTGATCGCCTGGTCATAGGCGTAGGGCACGAAGCGCGTACGGTACTGCGCAGCCTGGTAGGGCGGCTGCGCCAGATCGTCGAGGCCGCGGCCCTGCGAGAAGCGGCCGACGTAGCTGGCCTCGAGTGCCATCACGTCCGGCAGGTGAACCGAGGTGGACAGCGCGGTGGTCATCGCGGTGTGGTGGTCGACGTACTGGCGGCTGACCACCTGGATGTCCACGTCCGGATGGCGGCGCCGCCACTGCGGCAGCGCAGCCCTGACGATCTCATCGACGAGCGGGAACGCGGCCACGGCAAGGCGACGGCGATTCGCCGCCCGCACGGGCAGCGCGGCCACGAGGCCGGCAGCGAGCACGCGGCGCCGGCCGTTCATGTGGCGCGCGCGCCGGCGGCACAGTTCGCGGCGATGAAGTCGGCCTGCGTCGGCATGACGTTGACGCACTTGGCGATCACCTGCGCGACGTTCGCCACGTAGGCTTCGACCTCGGCTTCCGACCGCAGGTCGGCGAACGGATGGTAGCCCTGCGGCACGATGCGCTGACCGATCATCACCTGCAGCCAGCTCGGTTCGGCGAACAGTTCCTGCAGGTCGCGGAAGACGCGACCGTTGCTGCGGAACAGGTCGATCTTGTGCTGCAACGTGTCCGGGATCGGCATCATGCGGCAGTAGTTCCAGAACTCGGAGTCGTCGCGCTCGGTAGCCTTGTAGTGCAGGATCAGGAAGTCGCGGATGCGCTCGTACTCCCACTGCGTCATCGCGTTGTACTCGGCGATGTCGGCGGCATCGAAACCGGCGCGCGGGAAGAAGCTGATGATGCGCGAGACCGCGGTGTGGATCAGGTGGATGCTGGTCGACTCCAGCGGCTCGAGGAATCCGCTCGACAGGCCGACTGCCACGCAGTTGCGCATCCAGAACTGCTTGCGCCGGCCGGTGGTGAACTTCAGCGGCCGCGGGTCGGCCAGCGGCTCGCCGTCCAGGTGCTCGAGCAGGATGCGCGTGGCCTCGTCCTGCTCCATGAAGCCGCTGCAGTAGATGTGGCCATTGCCGGTGCGGTGCTGCAGCGGGATGCGCCACTGCCAGCCGGCCGAGTGCGCGGTCGCGCGCGTCATCGGCAGCAGGGGCCCGGCTGGCTTGCACGGGATGGCCAGCGCGCGGTTCATCGGCAGCCAATGCGACCAGTCCTCGAAGCCCGCCTTCAGCGTCTGCTCGATCAGCAGGCCGCGCAGGCCCGAGCAGTCGATGAAGAAGTCGCCCTCGATGCGCTCGCCGCCTTCCATCACGACCGCGTCGATGAAGCCGTCGCCCTCGCGCTGGCTGACCGAGACGATCTTGCCCTCGGTGCGCCGCACGCCGCGCTGCTCGGCATAGCCGCGCAGGTAGCGCGCGTACAGACCGGCGTCGAAGTGGAAGGCGTGCGAGATGTCGGCCACGGGCGAGCCGGCCATGTCCTTGCGTGCGCGCATGAACTTGGCCTGGCGCGGCGCTGCGGTGTTGATCGAGTAGTCCTCCAGCGGCCCCGCCTTGCCGGCAGCGCGCATGCGCAGCCAGAAATGGTGGAAAGGCAGCGCCTGCGTGGCCTGGCCGACGAACCCGAAGCCGTGGATGTAGCGGTCGCCGACCTGGCCCCAGTTGACGAACTCGATGCCGAGCTTGAACGTCGCCTGGGTGGCGCGCATGAACTCGTCCTCGTCGATCTCCAGCGCACGGTTGAACTCGCCGATGTGCGGGATCGTCGCCTCGCCGACGCCGATGATGCCGATCTCGTCGGACTCGACAAGACGGATCGAGCACTGGCCTTCGAGCACCTTGGCCAGGGCCGAGGCGGTCATCCAGCCGGCGGTGCCGCCGCCGACGATGACGATGTTGCGAACAGGTTGGAGGGTCATGACGAAAGCTCGCGCCGGATCGCGGAGCACCGATGGTGCCGCGCATCGAGCGCGCGCACCATCGGGTCGCCGGCGGTCAGAACTTGTAGTTCAGCCCGGCCAGGATCTGGCGACCGAACCGATAGGTGAAGTTCGGCACCAGTTGCGTCGGATCCGGCACGTCGAGGTTACCTGGCGTCTTGTAGTTGACCGGCTTGGTGTCGGTGAGGTTGTTGACCTGCAACAGCACGGACAGACCCTTGTACGCGCCCCCATCGTCGAAGGCATAACCGGTCTGCATGTCGATGACCTTGTCGGCGCCTTGCGACCGCGTCGTCGGCCGGAAGAAGATGTCGCGCGTGGTGGCGGTGAACGCCGAGCGGTAGCGCTGGCTGACGCGCGCGGAGAAACCATGCTTCTCGTAGTACACGGTCAGGCTGTTCGATCGGCCGGACAGGCCGTTGATCGGCGTGCTCGAGCCGACGATCACCTGGTTGCTGTTCTGATCGACCCGCTGGTCGCGAATCGAGCTGTTGAGCTTGGAGGCACTGAACACGACGCCGAAGCCGTCGAGCACCGGCGTGAGCATCGCGCCTTCGAGTGCCGCGGCGAACTCGTAGCCTTCCAGCCGGCCACCGCTGCCGTTGCGCGGCTTGATCTCGCCGCCGAACTGCTGGACCACAACCCCGGGCGAGGGCGTGTAGCCCGGCGGCAGCGGCGTGTTGCTGCGGTCCACCGGCTGCTCCGATGCGATCACGTAGCTCAGCAGGTTCTTGCGGAACGCGGCAACCGAGATGTAGCTGCGCTTGCCGAAGTACTTCTCGACCGACAGGTCGATCGCGCTGGCTTTCCAGGGCTTGAGCTCCGGGTTGCCGGCGTACGTGATCTGCCAAGTACCCTCATTCGGGCCGGGATCGGTGTTCAAGCGCGGCGTGCTGCCGCCGGCACGCATGTCGTTGATTTCGGGCCGCGCCGTCTGCATGCCCAGGCCGAAGCGAGCGATCAGATCGGGTTTGAGCTCGGCCACCAGATTCAAGCTCGGAAGCACCTCGTCGTACTTCGCACCGCCCGAGCGGCGGATCAGCAGGCTCAGGTCCTGGTTTTGGTCGTTGTCCAGGCCCAGGTACTGGTAGCCCTCGGAACGCTGATCAGAATGCACGGCTTGCAAGCCAAGGTTGCCGCGCAGCGGGATGCTTCCGAGCTGTGCGTCGATGTCCAGTTGCACGAATGCGGTGGTGATCTTCTCGTTGACGAAGGCGTCGTTGCCCTTGCGGAAGAACTCGGCTGCCTTGCGGTCGAGCGCACCCGAGCTGACCAGGGAGGGCACGTTCAGGCGCAGGAAGTCGGGCACGCCCATCCAGGACATGTCAAGCGGCGCCATCACGGAGCCGATCGGGATGTCGCGGATCACGTTGCCGTTGGCATCCAGCGGCATCACCAGGCGCGTCTCGTTCTTCTCGATGCTCTTGTCTCGCTGCGTGTAGTTCACGCCGCCGGTGACCTGGCTGAACGCACCCAGCAATTCGAGCGGGCGCTTGGCCTGCAGACGCAGGGACTTGATCGTGTCCACCGAGTGCGGGTCACGCACCACGCCCGTCCAGCGCGGCTCGCCGGGCACGTAGTCGAAACCGATCACGTCGCCGAAGCGCATGTTGGCCGGGTTGGACAGGAAGCCGGGCGTCAGCGGCGCAACGGTCTGCGCACCGCCGTTGACCGGCACATTCCACTGGAAAGGTCCGTAGGCCCAGGTATTGGCTGCGTTGTTCCACGGGCCGGCGTAGACCTCCTGGTAGACCTCGTCGCGCACGTCGCGCGAGTAGGCCAGGTCGGACGTCAGTGTCCATTGGTCCCCGACCTTGAGCGAGGTGTTCCACCCGATGGCCGAGATCTCGTCGCGGCGCCGGGTGTCCCAGTTGGTGGTGGTGGTCGGCAGGGCGCTGGCCGTGGCGCTGGTCGCGTAGGTGTTCTGGCCCACCTGCGTGGTGCCCACGTTGGACAGCGTGTTCAGGCTCCCGGCCGGGCCGAAGAACTGGCCCCAGCTCGCAAACATGTTGGAAGTCAGCTTGCCGCCGACCTCGTGGGTGTCGAACTTGGAGTAGTACAGGTCGAGCTGGCTGCGCAGGTCCTTGTTCGGCTTGTACTCGAGCACTGCCATCAGGCCGTCGCGGGTGTTCTTCTTGGTGTACTGCGAGCCGGTCCAGAACATCGGCAGCATGGCCTGGCTCACCGGCCCCCAGGTGACCGACGGTGCCTGGATCAACGAAGGCACAGTGCCCGCGATGGGCACACCGTAGGGGGTGTAGTCGCCGTACTGATCGAGCTCGAGGACACGCGCCTGGGTCGTCGACTGCAGGTGCGCGAAGCCCAGCGCCACGCCTATGGTGTTGTCGGCGAACTGGTTGACGTACGACAGGCTGAAGCGGTTGCCGGTGGGGCTGGCCACGCCGGGCACCTGGGTCTTCAGCGAGTTGGTCTCGCCGCGCACATTGATGGCGATCTCGCGGCCGCGCGTGTCAAGGGGCCGGCGCGCCATCAGGTCCACCGTGCCGGACAGGCCTTGGCCGATCAGCGAGGCGCTGGGCGTCTTGTAGACCGTCGCCGAACCGATGAGCTCGGACGGGAACTGGTCGTACTCCACCGCGCGGCCATCGTTCGAGCTGACGATCTCACGGCCATTGAGCAGCACCCCGGAGAACGCCGGCGAGAGGCCGCGAATCGAGATCACGTTGACGCGGCCGTCGGTGCCGCGCTGGCCGGTGAGGCCGGGCAATCGCGCCAACGACTCGGCGATGCTGGCGTCGGGAAGCTTGCCGATGTCCTCGGCCGAGATCGCCTCGACGATCGAGTCGGAGTTGCGCTTGGTGGCGATCGACGACTCGATCGAGCGCCGGATGCCGGTCACGACAATGGTCTGGTTCGCGGACGTCGCAGTCGGGGCCGACGCGGCGGCGGCAGGGGCCGCCGGTGTCTCGGGTTGTGTCTGCTGCGCCAGCGCGCTGCCGCCGCCGAGGGCGAGCATGGCGGCGGCGGCCACGGGTCGCACACGCCAGTGCCCGCGTGCGTGTACCGGGCGGTGGGCCGGGGTCCTGGAATGCATGACTGTGTCTCCTCGGGTTTCGGTGCTGAGAGCCCATCCAGCGTCTTCCAGGCCGTCTGCCTGCCGATGGTTATGAAAGCGCTTTCATGATTATTCGAGGTTGCCTCCGGGCGAAGCACCATCGTTAACCCTGGGTTCGGCCCGTCTCAGGGCAAACACCGCCTGACAGGCGCTTTCAAGGCGCCTGCCGGCGGCTTCAGCGCAGCACGCGGCGCGTCGACTCGCGTGGCACCAGCGTGGGCGGCGGCAGGCTCGCCGAGGGCGTGGCGCCGCGCAGCAGGTCCAACATCGCCAGCGCGGCCTGGCTGCCCATCTCGTAGACCGACTGGCGAACGGTGGTCAGGGGCGGGATCGCGAACTTGGCGGGCGCCAGGTCGTCGAACCCGACAAGGGACACGTCGTCGGGTACGCGCACGTTGCGCCGGTACAGGCCGAGCGCCGCACCGATCGCCATCTGGTCGTTGGCCGCGAAGATGGCCGTGAACGGCAGCCGGCTTTCGAGCAGCCGATTCACGGCAAGCAGGCCTCCGGCCTCCGTGTAGTCGCCCGCGATGACGAGGGTCGGATCGAACGCGATGCCGGCCTGCTGCAGCGCCTTGCGATATCCCGCCTCGCGCGCCAAAGCATCCTCATGCGCACGATCGCCGGCAATGAAGGCGATGCGGTCGTGGCCACACTCGACGAGGTGCTGGGTGGCGATCAGGCCACCGGCTTCGTTGTCGAAACCGAGGCTGAACAGGCGTGCCGCACTGAGCTTGCGGCCGACCACCACTGTCGGCAACTGCTTGGCATACGCCTGCAGCGCCTGGTTGGGCAGGCGCCCGGCCAGCACGATCAGGCCGTCGACCCGGCGCGACAGCAGCGCCTCGATCGCCTTGCGCTCCTCGGCCTCGTGCCAATGGCCACTCACGAAGATCGGGATGTAGCCGGCCTTCTCGAGCTGGTCCTCGATGCCGTGCAGGGCCTCGCCGTAGAACGGGCTGCTGATCGTTTGCGTCAGCACGCCCACGCTCAGCGTGCGACCACCGGCCAGGCCGCGTGCGACCGGGTTGGGCCGGAACCCCAGGCGCTTGATCGCGGCGTCGACCGCGTCCTGCCTGGCCGGGCTGACAGTGGCCGTGCCGTTGAGGATGCGCGAGACGGTGCTGGGGGATACGCCCGCTGCGAGCGCCACCATCTCGAGCGTCACCGGGCCCGTGGGACCGGGCTTCGCTCGGCGTGCTGTGGGCGGCCTTGAATGCGGTTTCATAGCGACAGGGCGCGAGTGTAGGGGCGGTGCCGCCTTAGGCCACCACCAGGGCAGATCAGACGTCGCCGGTCACCAGCGCGCAGAAGCGCGCCATGTCCACGTTGCCGCCACTGATGATCACGCCGACGCGCTGGCGCCTCAGGTCGGCCTTCATCGCGCGGGTCGCCGCGAAGCCGAGGCCGCCGGTGGGCTCGACCACCATCTTCATGCGTTCGGCGAAGAAGCGCATCGCGTCGACCAGTTGGGCGTCGCTGACGGTCAGCATGTCGGTCACGTCGCGGCGGATGATCGCAAATGGAATCACGCCGAGCTGCTGCGTCTGCGCCCCGTCGGCGATCGTCTTGGGCGTGTCGATGCGCACGATGGCGCCGCTGCGGAATGCTTGCTGGCCGTCGTTGCCCGCCTCGGGCTCGACGCCGTAGACCTTGCCCTGCGGCGAGCGCGCGCGCATCGCCAGCGCCGAGCCGGCGAGCAGCCCGCCGCCGCCGACGCAGACGAACAGCGCGTCCAGCGGCCCCACCTCGTCGATCAGCTCGAGCGCCGCGGTGCCCTGGCCGGCGATCACGTCCGCATGGTCGTAGGGCGGGATCAACGTCAGCCCATGGCGCTCGGCCAGCTCGCGTCCGATGGCCTCGCGGTCGTCGCGGTAGCGGTCGTACAGCACCACCTGGCCGCCGTAGCCTCGCGTCGCGGCGAGCTTGGCCGTCGGCGCGTCCTGCGGCATCACGATGGTGGCGGGCATGCCGAGGATCTGCGCGGCCAGTGCCACCGCCTGCGCGTGGTTGCCCGACGAGAACGCCACCACGCCGGCGCGGCGCTGCGCGTCGGAGAAGCGCGCGAGGGCGTTGAACGCGCCGCGGAACTTGAAGGCGCCCATGCGCTGGAAGTTCTCGCACTTGAAGAACAACTCGGCGCCGAACTCGGCATCCGCGGTGCGCGAACGCAGCACCGGCGTGCAGTGGGCATGGCCGTCGAGGCGGCGCTCAGCAGCGAGCACGTCGTCGAAGGTCGGCAGGGCGGGCGGGGTCGCAATCGTCATCGGGGGTGGCGGGGACGCCTGATGCATGCAAGCCGCCATCATCCCCGAAGCGGAGGCATGCACCATGCTGGACCGGACGACCACCAAGTTCTCGCACGTGAAGCCGCCGGACACCGGCTGGCGCAGCGACGGCCTGCGCGACTTCTTCCAGTACAAGGACCTGGGCATCGAGGCCGCCACCGGCGGCAAGGTGCTCGCGCAGCTGGTCAAGGCCAACATGGCCCCGGAGAAAGGCACCGGCTGGCACCGCCACGAAGCCGAGTTCCACATCGTCATCATGACCAAGGGCTGCCAAGTTCATGTACGGCGACCAGGAGACCCTGGTCGCGGCCGGCGACTGCGTGCACCACCGCCCCGGCATCGTGCACTACCTGTTCGACTACTCGCCGGATATGGAGTACCTGGAGATCGTGGGGCCGGCGGACTTCAAGACGATCGACATGCCGGCGCCTTGTGCGGTGCCGGTGCCCAAGGGCTGGTGAGGGGTTTCCTGCTTGTCGTTTGGACTTTGGCTTACTGCCGCGGTGCCGGGTTCCGCCCCGGCGGGCGGGTTACTTTCATTTGCGGGGCCAAATGAAAGTAACCAAAGCAAAGGCCCTGAATGCAAAACCATGCGCTCGTTCTGCAAGTGAGGGCACGGCGGTCCGGCGGGCCACCTGGAGAGAGCGCAACCCATCGGTCCTTTCGCGCGCTCGACGGCGCGGGCCTCGCTCGGGCTCGCCCGCGCAATGCGCGCATGTGCGCAGGATCGAGGGCCTAAGCGATGCGAGGCCCCTGCGAGCGCGCGGTCGGTTCGGTTGGTCTTTGCGGTGCAAGGTCGCCCGCCGGGCCGGGACCCGGCACTGACGCCGTAGGCCAAAGCCAACCGAACACCACTCAAACTCAAAAATCCATATCGAGCTCGTCGATCTCCTCAGGCTCAGCCTTGGCCGCCTTCACCCACTCCTGCATCTCCGCCATCGCCATCACCGTCCTGCAATAACCCGCGCTGGCCGGATCGAGCTTCACGTCGTAGGTGACAAACCGCGTGGCCACCGGCGCGAACATCGCGTCGGCCATGGTGCGCTTTGCACCGAAGAGGTACGGCCCGCCGTACGCGGCGAGGCATTCGCGCCATATTTCGGTGATGCGCTCGATGTCGGGCAGCGCGCCGGCCCAGACCTTGTGGCCCTTGTGGCGCGCCTTCAGGTTCATCGGCAGCGACGAGCGCAGGTTGGCGAAGCCCGAGTTCATCTCGCCGCAGATCGAGCGGCAGTGCGCCCGCGCGGCGCGGCCGGGCGGCAGCAGGCCGGCGTCGGGGCGGATCTCGTCCAGGTAGTAGGCGATCGCCATCACGTTCCAGCTCTTGGCGCCCTCGTGCGTCAGGCAGGGCACCAGGATCGACGGCGCCAGCAGCAGCAGCTCGCGCCGGGCGGCGGCGTCGTCCGGCGGCACCACCACCTCGTCGAAGTCCAGCCCCGCAAAGCGCGCCAGCAGCCAGCCGCGCAGCGACCACGACGAGTAGTTCTTGCTCGAGATCGTGAGCGTGGCGCGCGCCGTGGCGGCGGCCTTGCCCGGTTTGGCGGCCTTGGCCGTGGCCGGCACCTTGGGGCGGGTGGCCCGGGCGGGGCGGGTGGCGGTGGTGGACATGGTGGCCGGCGCGGGTGGGGGTTGCACCGTGAGCGAGCAATCGCTGTGCCATGGCACCGGCTTGGCGCGCAAGTTGCGTGGACAGGGGCCCACATGGAGGTTGCCCGCATGCTCTATCACGCCTACCAGGCCCAGGCCGACGCCGCATGGACGCCGCGCCAGTGGAGCCGCGCCATGGCGCCCTGGTTGATGGACCCGCCGCTCGGCGGCCGGGCGCCGCAGCGCCAGTTCGCGGCCGCCTGCGAGGTGTTCAACCTGGTGGAGGTGACGCACCGGCGGCCGGACTGGGGCGTGCACGAGGTGGGCGGCGTGGCGGTGACGGAGACCGCGGTGCACGCCACGCCCTTCGCGACCCTGACGCGCTTTGCGCGGGCCGTGCCGCAGCCCGGCCCCAAGGTGCTGCTGGTGGCGCCGATGTCCGGCCACTTCGCGACCCTGCTGCGCGACACCGTGCGCACGCTGGTCGCCGACCACGAGGTCTACGTGACCGACTGGCACAGCGCGCGCGACGTGCCGCTGTCGGCCGGGCCCTTCGGCTTCGACGAGTACACCGCGCACCTGATCCAGTTCCTGGAGGTCATCGGCCCCGGCGCGCACCTGGTGGCGATCTGCCAGCCCTGCGTGGCGGCGCTGGCGGCCGTAGCGCTGATGGCCGAGGACAGCCACATCTCGCAGCCCGCGACGCTGACCCTGATGGCCGGCCCGATCGACTGCCGCATCAGCCCGACCGCGGTGAACGAGCTGGCCGTCGGCAAGCCGATCGAGTGGTTCGAGAAGAACCTGATCAGCGTCGTGCCCTGGCGCCTGCGCGGCGCGGGACGGCGCGTCTACCCCGGCTTCCTGCAGCTGAGCGCCTTCATGAGCATGAACTGCGAGCGCCACATGAACACGCTGCGCGAGTACTACCTGAACCTGGTGGCCGACGAACACGAGAAGGCCGCGAACACGCGCGACTTCTACCGCGAGTACTTCGCGGTGGCCGACCTGCCGGCCGAGTTCTACCTGGAGACCGTGGAGCGCGTGTTCCAGCGCTACGACCTGCCGCGCGGCGAACTCATGTGGCGCGGGCGCAAGGTGGACCCCGGCGCGATCCGCCGCACCGCGCTGCTGACGGTGGAAGGCGAGCGCGACGACATCTGCGCCGTCGGCCAGACCCTGGCCGCACAGGACCTGTGCACCGGCTTGCGGCCCTACATGAAGCGCCACCATGTGCAGGCCGGCGTGGGCCACTACGGCGTGTTCAGCGGGCGGCGCTGGCAGCAGCAGATCTATCCGCAACTGCGCGAGGTGATTCACCTGTTCGACGGGTGAGGCGGGCCTCGTCAGATCTGACGGGTAGGCGCTGGCCGACCGGTCCGATACATTCCGCGCGCAGTGGACTGGTTCCATAGTCAGATCACAGACCTAACATGCGAGAGAAACGCCCCACTTGGCTTCGTGTGGCAACCGTGCTTTCTATTCTGTGGACTGCACTGATCCTTGGCCTTGTCGCCAATGCCATGCTAAGGGCGCCTTCGTTTGAGGCAGCCGCAAGCGCGCCCTGCAGCCAGTTCCTACTGCCACTTGTGGCGCCGGTGGAGCGGGCACTCCAGCGAATTGACTCCCGCTTGTTCTTCCCCGTTGTGCGTTGGCAAGATGCGCGCTCTCGCGATGTCATAACTCCATTTCGCCAAGGCGAGCAGGCACTGCACTGCACGCTCATTGAGCAGCGGGCAAAGCTGTTCTTAGCAGGTGCTCGTGCCGGGGCAATCACTCCAACGGTCTCTGTGCACCGCCGGCGATTGGCGGTTCTCACTGGTATTCCGTGCTGCCTCTTCGTCATCGGGTCCTACTTGGTGTTCGGTGGGAAGTCTTCTGCGCGGGCCGATCGTGTGCCCGGGGACACGCACGCGACCTAGCTTCTCCATCGTCAGGCACCTCGACAACCCGCATGCCCAACCTTCGCGTCGTTGAAGCCAAGGCCTTCGTTCCGGCCAAGGACTTCGAGTTGTCCAAACGCTTCTGTCGCGACATCGGCTTCACGATGGCCTCGGACGGCGGTGGTGTGCCCTACTTCCACCACGGCGACGCGAGCTTTCTGCTGCAGGACTTCTATGCCGAGGAACTGGCCAGGAATTTCATGATGCACCTGCTGGTCGAGGACGTGGATGCCTGGCGCAAGAGCATCGAGGAGGCGGGCATCGCCGAGAAGTACGGCGTCAAGGTGGGGCGGGTCGAACTGCAGCCTTGGCGGATGCGCGACTTCGTGCTCTTCGACCCGTCGGGCGTCTTGTGGCGCGTGGCGCAGAACGTCTCGTGAACCTGAACACCGCCCGGGTCTTCGTGCGAGACCTCGCCCAGGCCGAAGCCTTCTACGCCCGCACGCTCGCGCTGCCCCTGCGCGCCGGCGGTGCCAGCCAGGGGTTCTGCCTGTTCGCTCCAGGGAACACCCAGCTGATCGTCGAAGCGGTGGCCGCGGACGCGCCCGATGACGAGCAGGTGCTGGTCGGGCGTTTCACGGGCTTGTCCTTCGCGGTCCCATCGGTCGAGGTGACGTACCGGGACCTGCTGGCGCGGGGCGTTCGGTTCACCGAGGCGCCGGAGCTGCAGCCCTGGGGTGGCGTGCTCGCCACGTTTCAGGACCCGGATGGCAACGTGTTTCAGCTCGCCCAGTACCCGGGCGCCGCCTGACCTTCGTCAGCCGCCGCGCAACGCCGCGAAGCGCTGCGCCGTCTCGCGCCGCACCTCGCGCCGCAGCTCGGCCGCGGCGTGGCGCCGGCGTTCGTCGGGCGTGGAGGGCTGGATCGGTGGTACCGGCGCGGGCTTGCGTTCGTCGTCGACGGCCACCATCGTGAAGAAGCAGCTGTTGACGTGGCGCACGGACTTCGTGCGGATCGCCTCGGCGATCACCTTGATGCCGACTTCCATCGACGAGGTGCCGGTGTGGTTGACCGACGCGAGGAAGGTGACCAGCTCGCCGACATGGATGGGCTGGCGGAACATCACCTGATCGACGCTCAGCGTGACGACGTAGCGCCCCGCGTAGCGGCTCGCGCAGGCGTAGGCCACCTGGTCGAGCAGCTTGAGGATCGTGCCGCCGTGCACGTTGCCGGCGAAGTTGGCCGTGTCGGGCGTCATCAGCACGGTCATCGTGAGCTGGTGCGAAGGCAGGTCCATGGCGGTTCCGATGCGTTGAACGAGGCGCGCCGGCGTCAGGCCGCGGGCGCCACCGAGGCGCCTTCGACGCGGTGGCGGGCCAGCGCGGCGGCGACGAAGCCCTGCGCCTTCATCTCTTCGACGAAGGCGGCAAGCACGGCGCGTGCCGCGTCGCCGCGCCCCTTGGGCAGGCCCATGGCCTGCTGGATCACCATGAAGCGCCCGGGCAGCAGGCGGTGGCCGGGGAAGCGATTCGCATCGGCCTCGAGCTGCTGCTTGACGCCGGCGGCCACGTCGCAGCCCTGCGCGACGAAGGTGTCGACCACCGCTTGCGAGCTCGGTGCGCGCACGATCGTCGCGTGCTTCAGTTCGCGCGTGAGATGCAGGTCGTAGGCGCTGCCACCGCCCACCACCACGCGCGTGCCGGCGCAGTCCACCTCCTCGTTGGCGCGCAGCGGCGAGCCGTCGCGCACGAGGTAGCAGCCTTCGATCAGCACATAGGGCGCCGTGAAGCCGATGCCGGCGCCGCGCACCGGGTCGACGGCGAAGAAGCCGATGTCGGCCTGCTGATTCGTCACCGCGTCCACCGACGCGGCTGCGGTCTTGAAGACCCTCAGTTCGAGCGGCACGCCCAGGCGATCGGCGAAAGCGCCGGCGAGGTCCGCCGACACGCCGCCGGCCGCGCCCGAGTCGTCCGTGTGCGCGAGGATCGGGTTGCCGAGGTTGATCGACGCGCGCAGCACGCCGGTCGGTGCGAGGGTGGCCACGAGCTCGGCGGACACGGTCGGGTTCGGCATGGGGCGCAGCGTACTCTCTGGACCTTCGTCGTTGACTGGGAGCGTTTCATGGCTTGGGTGCTGCTCGTGATCGCGGGTCTGTTCGAGGTCGGCTGGGCCATCGGCCTGAAGTACACCGAGGGCTTCACGAAGCTCTGGCCCACCGTGGGCACGCTCGCCGCGATGGCGATCAGCCTGGGCCTGCTCGGCCTGGCGATGAAGTCGCTGCCGGTCGGCACCTCCTACGCGGTCTGGGTCGGCGTCGGCGCGGTCGGCACGGCCATCCTGGGCATCGTGCTGCTCGGCGAGTCCGCGAATGCCGGGCGGCTGCTGAGCCTGGCGCTGATCGTCGCGGGCATCGTCGGCCTCAAACTCTCGTCGCCGACCTGAGGCTTCGGCGCCGCTCGCCGCCAATCCTGCTTGTGATTCTGTAATTACAGAGTTACGATGGTCGCACCATGCCCGACCCGATCCCCCTGCGCAGCCCTTCGCTGCACGACAACGTCGCCGAGCGCCTGCGCGCGATGGTGTTCGACCGCCAGCTCGCTCCCGGGGAGCTGATCGACGAGAAGGGTCTGGCGGCGCGCTGGCAGATCAGCCGCACGCCGCTGCGCGAGGCGCTCAAGGTGCTGGCGGCCGAGGGCCTCGTCGAGCTGGTGCCCGGCAAGGGCAGCCGCGTCGTCAGCCTGACCGACGAGGACGCCGAGGCGCTCTTTCCAGTGATGGCCCTGCTCGAGGGCCGCTGCGCCCACGAGGCGACGCTGCGCGCCAGCGACGAGCAACTCGCCGAGCTGCACCAGTTGCACGAGCGGCTCGAGATGCACGCGGCGGTCGACGACATCGACGGCTACTACCGCGCCAACCATGTGTTCCACAGCAAGGTGCAGGCGCTGGCGGCCAACCGCTGGCTCGACCGCGTCACCGGCGACCTGCGGCGCTTCCTGCGTCTGCTGCGTGGGCGGCAGCTCCACCTGCCAGGGCGCATCGACGCGTCGATCAACGAGCACCGCGTGCTGATCGACGCCATCGGCCAGCGCGACGCCGAGCGCGCCGGCCGCGCGATGCACGACCACCTGATGGCCCAGCTCGCCGCGTTGAAGGCGTTGCGCGCGCGCGAGCAGCGCCAGGGCGGTGCCCACAAGAGGAAAGGGCGTTGACGATGCCGCGCCAACTGCTGATCGACTGTCGCCGCCTGCTCTCGGTGCGCGGAGAGGCCAACAGCCCGGCGCTGGCCGCCGCCATCGTCGCGCGCATCGACGCGCTGCCCGATGCCGACCGTCACCGCTTCTTCGAGCGCCTGGCGAGCGATTTCAGCCCCGACCCGAAGGCGGTGCTGGCGGCGGCGCAGGCCTACGCCGCGCAGCCCGACGCGGCGCATCTGGCCACGCTGACCCAGGCCACCGAGCCGCCGCGCCAGGAATTGTTCCGGCGCCTGAACCGCGCACCCGGCGGCACCGCCGCGCTGGTGCGGCTGCGGCGCGCGCTGCTCGACCGCCTGCCGCGCCAGCGTGCGCTGACCGCGGTGGAGGCGGACCTGTTCCACCTGCTGTCGAGCTGGTTCAACCCGGGCTTCCTCGAGATGCGGCGCGTCGACTGGAACTCGCCGGCGCAGCTGCTCGAGCAGATCATCCGCCACGAGGCAGTGCACGAAATCGACGGCTGGGACGACCTGCGCCGCCGCCTGCAACCCGACCGGCGCTGCTTCGCCTTTTTCCACCCGCAGCTTCCCGACGAGCCGCTGATCTTCGTCGAGGTGGCGCTGGTGCCCGAGATGGCCGGCGCCATCGCGCCGTTGATCGACAAGCGCGCGACCCCGTTGGCGCCGGACCAGTTCAAGGTGGCGGTGTTCTACTCGATCAGCAACTGCCAGCCCGGGTTGCGCGGCGTGTCGCTCGGCAACTTCCTGATCAAGCGTGTGGCCGAGCAGCTCAAACGCGAGCTGCCGCAGCTCAAGACCTTCTGCACGCTGTCGCCGATCCCCGGCTTCATGGCCTGGCTGTCAAAGGTCGCGCCCGCGAGCCTGCCGGACAAGGTGGCGCGTGCACATGCCCTGCTGCTGGAGGCCTGCGGCGGCGACTTCGCGGCGCTGACGCAGGCCGCGCGCCTGGTGGCGCTGTCGGGCGCGGCACACCACGCGCTCTGGCGCCTGTGCGCGCACTACCTGGTGCAGTTGTCGCCGCAGCCCAATGGCGACCCGGTGGCACGGTTCCACCTCGACAACGGTGCCAGGCTGGAACGCCTGAACGCGCAGGCCAATCTTTCGCCGAAGGGATTGAAACAATCGGCCGGGTTGATGGTGAATTACCTATATGACCTGGCGCGCATCGAAAGGCATCATCACCGGTTCGCGCATGGCACGGTGGTGGCCGGTCGCGCGATCTCGAGCCTGACTTGATTCGACCACCACAACGATGGAGACAAGGACGATGATGACCCGCATGATTTCCCGCCGCACCGTGCTCGCTGCCGGCGCCGCCAGCCTGGCCGCGCCAGTCGTGCTTGCACAAGGTGCATGGCCGAGCAAGCCCGTCACCATCGTGGTGCCCTTCCCGCCGGGCGGTGGCACCGACGCGTTCGCGCGCCCGCTGTTCGCGGTGATGACCAAGAACACCGGCCGCCAGTTCATCATCGACAACAAGGGCGGCGCCGGCGGCACGCTCGGCGCGGGCATTGCCGCCAAGGCCGCGGCCGATGGCCACAATTTCTTCATGGGTGCGGTGCACCACACCATCGCGCCGGCCGTCTACCCGAAGCTCGACTACAACCTCGAGAGCGACTTCGTGCCGGTGGGCTTGGTGTCCTCGGTGCCGCAGGTCATCGTCGTCAACCCGCAGCGCGTGGCCGCCAAGACGCTGCCCGAGCTGCTCGACTTCCTGCGCAAGAACCCGGGCAAGCTCAACTACGCGTCGGCCGGCAATGGCACTTCGCACCATCTGGCCGGCGAACTGTTCAAGCTGCAGACCAAGACCTTCATCACCCACATTCCCTACCGCGGGGCGGGCCCCGCGCTGCAGGACCTGGTGGCCGGCCAGGTGGACCTGATGTTCGACGGCCTGGGCTCGTCGGCCGGGCATATCAAGGGTGGGCGCATCCGAGCGGTCGCGGTGGCGGCCGACAAGCCGGCTCCCGGCTTCGGCGATGTGCCGCTGGCCAAGGCCGGCGGCGCACCGCAGTACCTGGTGGCCACCTGGTACGGCATCTGGGCGCCCAAGGGCACGCCGCGCGAGCTGGTCACCGCGATGCAGAACGAGATGAAGAAGGCGCTCAACGGCGACGAACTCAAGGCCATGTGGACCGGCCTGGGCACCGAGACGCCCAACCTCTGGGGCGACGACTTCGGCAAGTTCGTCGGCGCCGAGACCAAGCGCTGGGCCGAGGTCGTGAAGGCCTCGGGGGTGAAGCTGGACTGATGGGAATCCGCTTCGACCGTGCCGGCGCCGATGGCATCGCTCGGGTCACGCTGGCCAACCCGGCCAAGCTCAACGCCATGTCGTCGGCGATGTGGCGTGCGCTGCGCGACGCCTTTGCCGAGCTGAACGCCACACCCGGCGACGCGCGCGTCGTGCTGGTGGCGGGCGAGGGGGGGCAGTTCGCGTCGGGCGGCGACATCGAGGAGTACCCGCGCTTTCGCCTCGACGCAGTGACGCTGGCGCACTTCCACGAGCAGGACGTGCTGCCTGCGCTGCTGGCGCTGCGCGACTGCGAGCTGCCGCTGGTCGCACAGATCGACGGCGTGTGTGTCGGCGGTGGCCTGGAGATCGCGGCCTGCTGCGACATCCGCATCGCCGGCACCAGCAGCCGCTTCGGCGTGCCGATCGCCAAGCTCGGCTTCCCGATGGCGCCGGCCGAGATGGAGATCATCGCCGCCGTGGTCGGCCCGACCGTGCTGCGCGAGCTGCTGCTCGAGGCGCGCGTGTTCCGCGCGCAGGAAGCCTTCGAGCGCGGCATCGTCACGCGCGTCGTGCCCGACGACGTGGTGGCTGCCGAGTCCCTGGCCGCGGCGCAGCGCATCGCCGCCCTCTCGCCGCAGGCACTGCGCCTGAACAAGCGTGCGCTGCGCCAGTTCGTGGTGCCGCCGCTGAGCAGCGCCGCGGCGCGTGCGCCCCACTACGCCTACGCGCCCAGCGCCGAACACCGCGAGGGGCTGGCCGCGTTCAACGAAAGACGACCCCCTCGCTTCTGAGATCCATGCCCAACAACCACAACCTGTTCGCCGCCTTGCGCGCGGGCTTTCCCGCTGCCCTGGACACCACCGCGGTCGAGACCTGCGACACGCCCGAGCCGCTGTACTACACGTGGCGCGACCTCGAGCGCGCGAGCGCACGCATCGCCAACCTGCTGGCCTCGCTCGAGCTGCCCGAGCAGTCGCGCGTGGCGGTGCATGTGGACAAGAGCGTCGAGGCGCTGATGCTCTACCTCGGCGTGCTGCGTGCCGGCCATGTCTACCTGCCGCTGAACACGGCCTACCAGGCGGCCGAGCTCGAGTACTTCATCGGCAACGCCGAGCCGGCGGTGGTGGTGTGCGCGCAGCGCAACTTCCCGTGGATCAGCAAGCTGGCGTTCAAGGCCGGTGTCAAGAACGTGTTCACGCTCGACGCCGGGCCGACCCAGGGCAGCGGCACCCTGCTCGAGCGCGCGGCCTTCATGAGCGAGGCGCACGAGCCGGCGGCGCGCGCCGAGGACGACCTGGCCGCGATCCTGTACACCAGCGGCACCACCGGGCGCAGCAAGGGCGCGATGCTGACGCACCGCAACCTGCTGTCCAACGCGCGCGTGCTGAAGGACTACTGGGGCTGGCAGCCGGGCGACGTGCTGATCCACGCGCTGCCGATCTTCCACGTGCACGGCCTGTTCGTGGCCAGCCACGGGGCGCTGCTCAACGGCAGCAAGATGCTGTGGTTCGAGAAGTTCGACCCCAAGGCCACGATCGCGCAGATGGCGCGCGCGACGGTCTTCATGGGCGTGCCGACGTTGTACGTGCGCATGCTGGCCGAGCCGTCGCTCACGCCGGCGGCCGCGGCGCACATGCGCCTGTTCCTCGCCGGCTCGGCGCCGCTGCTGCCCGAGACCTTCGACGCCTGGCGCGAGCGCACCGGCCACACCATCGTCGAGCGCTACGGCATGAGCGAGACCGTCATGTTGACCTCCAATGCCTACCACGCCAAGGACGGCGCGCGCCGTGCCGGCACCGTGGGCAAGCCCCTGCCCGGCGTGCAACTGCGCGTGCACGACGAAAAGGGCCAGCCCTGCCGCCACGGCGAGGTCGGCGGCATCGAGGTCAAGGGGCCGAACGTCTTCAAGGGCTACTGGCGCATGCCCGAGAAGACGGCCGAGGAGTTCACGCACGACCTCTGGTTCAAGACCGGCGACGTCGGCAAGATCGGCGAGGACGGCGTGGTCACCATCGTCGGCCGCAGCAAGGACCTGATCATCAGCGGCGGCTACAACGTCTACCCGGCCGAGATCGAGGGCTACCTCAACGAGCAGCCCGGCGTGGCCGAGAGCGCGGTGGTCGGCGTGCCGCACCCGGACTTCGGCGAGGCCGTGATCGCGGTCGTGATCCCCAAGCCCGGCGCCTCGCTCGACGCTGCGGCGCTGATCGCGGCGATGAAGTCGAAGATCGCCGCCTTCAAGGTGCCCAAGCGCGTCTTCGTCGAGCCGGAGCTGCCGCGCAACCAGATGGGCAAGGTGCAGAAGAACCTGCTGCGCGAGCGCCACCGGGGGCTGTTCGCCGGTGGTTGACCGCGTCGCCGAATCGCGCTGCGAGCGCTGCGGCGGCCCCTTCCACTGCGGCGCCAACGACGCCGAACCCTGTCCCTGCACGCTTGTCGCGCTCGATGCGGCGACGCTGGCGCGGTTGCGGGCCACCTACGAAGGCTGCCTGTGCCTGCGCTGCCTGGCCGAGCTGTCGGTGCCCGCGAGCCCCGGCACAATGCCGGCATGAGTGTCGCCACCCTGGCCCTGACCCGCCCCGACGACTGGCACCTGCACCTGCGCGATGGCACCGCGATGGCAGCGGTGCTGCCGGCCACCGCGGCGCAGTTCGCGCGCGCGATCGTGATGCCGAACCTGAAGCCGCCGATCACCACGGCGGCCATGGCGCTGGCTTACCGCGAGCGCATCGTCGCCGCGCTGCCCGCGGCTTCGGACTTCGTGCCGCTGATGACGCTGTACCTCACCGACAACCTGCCGCCTGAGGAGATCGTGCGTGCCAAGGCGGCCGGCGTGGTGGCGGCCAAGCTCTACCCTGCGGGCGCCACGACCAACAGCGACGCCGGCGTCACCGACATCCGCAAGACCTACCCGACGCTGGAGGCGATGCAACGCGACGGCCTGCTGCTGCTGGTGCACGGCGAGGTGACCGACGCCGAGATCGACATCTTCGACCGCGAGGCGGTGTTCATCGACCGCGTGATGCAGCCGCTGCGGCGCGCCTTCCCGGAGCTGAAGGTGGTGTTCGAGCACATCACGACGAAGGAGGCGGCGCAGTACGTGGCCGCGAGCGACCGCTTCACGGCTGCCACCGTCACCGCGCACCACCTGCTCTACAACCGCAACGCCATCTTCAAGGGCGGCCTGCGCCCGCACTACTACTGCCTGCCGGTGTTGAAGCGCGAGCTGCACCGCCAGGCCCTGGTGGCCGCGGCCACCTCGGGCAGTGCCAAGTTCTTTCTCGGCACCGACAGCGCGCCGCATGCGGCGGCGCTGAAGGAGAACTCGGTCTGCGGCGCCGGCTGCTACACCGCGCCGGCGGCGCTGGAGCTGTACGCCGAGGCCTTCGAGATGGCGGGTGCGCTCGACAAGCTCGAGGGCTTCGCCAGCTTCCACGGCCCCGACTTCTACGGCCTGCCGCGCAACCGCGGCACGGTGACGTTGAAGCGCGAGCCCTGGGAGTTGCCGGAAACGCTGCCTTTCGGTGATACCGTGATCAAGCCGCTGTGTGGCGGCGAAACGCTGAACTGGAAACTGACGTGAGCCAAGACCGTGTCGTGCTGCTGATCGACGCCGACAACGTGTCGCTCGACGTGATCGAGCAGGCGGTGCCCTGGGTGCACAAGCACTACGGCGGCCCGCATGTGCGGCGCGCCTACTGCACGGCCGAGTCGGCGGTGAAGCACCAGCAGGCTTTCAAGCGCCTGGGCATCCGGCCGATGGTGAACCTGGCCGCCGGCAAGAACTCGACCGACATCGCGCTGGCGGTCGATGCGATCGACCTGGTGGCCAGCGAGCGGCCCCAGGTGGTGGTGATCGCCTCGTCGGACAGCGACTTCGCACCGCTGGTGTCGCGCCTGCGCGAGAAAGGCTGCCGCGTCGTGGGCGTCGGCCAGGACGGCAAGACCGGCGACGAGACGGTTGCCGTCTACGACGACTACGAGGTGCTAGCGCACCGCAAGACGGCGCGCGCCGCGCCGGCGCCCCGGGCGCCGGCAGCGGCACCGGCCAAGGCCGCGGCGCCGAAGCCG
>JALHQP010000032.1 GCA_022841885.1 Aquincola sp.
AGGTCGGCCGCGGGCCGCGGCTGCGCCTGCTGATGCTGGGCGATTCGTCGGCCGCGGGCGTCGGCGTGGCGTTGCAGTCGCGCGCGCTGGCCGGCGTGCTGCCGGCGGTGCTGTCGCAACTGGCCAGTGTGAAGGTGCGCTGGCGGCTGCTGGCCAAGGCCGGCGTGACGAGCGCGCAGTGCCTCGAGATGCTGGAAGCCGACGGACCCTTCGAGGCCGACGTGGCCGTGGTCGTGCTCGGCGTCAACGACGTGGTGGACCAGGTGCCGTCGCAGCGTGCGGTGGCCGCACGCGCGGCGATCGCCAACCGCCTGCGCAACGCGCACGGCGTGGCGCATGTGGTGTTCGCGCCGCTGCCGCCGGTGCACCAGTTTCCCGGCCTGCCGCAGCCCTTGCGCTGGGTGGCCGGCCGCGACGCGCGCCGGCACGACGACGCGTTGGCGCAGTGGGCCGCGTCGCGCGAGGACGTGAGCCATGTGCCGATCGACCTGCCGCTCAACGCCGGCGTGATGGCGCCCGACGGCTTCCACCCGGGCGAGGCGGTCTATCGCGTGTGCGGCACCGTGCTGGCCGAGCACATCGCCGAGCGGGTGTGGCCGCGCTTGCGCGGCTGAGTGCCTCTCAGCCCGCCGCGTCGTAGGCGGTGCGGATCCAGCCGATCAGCGCGGCGTCGACTTCGGCGCTGCCGGCGATGCGCACGCTGTACGGGCACATGCCGCCTGGCGGCAGCGCCTTCAGGCGCGGGTGTTCGGGCAGGCCCTTGGCATTCAGGCCGATCTCGATCTGGTCCTTGGTGGCTGGGCCGACCATCGCGAACTGCTTCTTGCGGCGCAGGCTGAGGTAAGTCTTCTTCGGCGCGATCTCGAACGGACCGAGGGCGTGGATCTTCTGCATGACCGTGTCGTGCAGTGGTCGCAGACCCGCCTTGGTGCCGCTGTAGATCGCATCCAGCGGGTCATCGCCCGCCGCCTCAGGCGCCTCCTTGGCCATGTGCGCGACGGTGTTCGCGTCGCCATGGCCGAGGCCGAAGCGTTCCATCAGCATCGCGCGGATCTCGCCGTGCTTGGCGAGGCCACTGGCGCCGATCAGCTGGCGGAAGTCGGCCAGGGTCTTGCCGGTCCTGGCTTCGATGTTGCGCAACTGGGTCGCCAGCGCGGCTTGCGGGTCGGCCATGTCAATCTCCTCGTCGCGGGTCTCAGAGCGGCCAGTGTCCGGACTTCGTGCGCGCAGGCAGCACGAACTCGAGCGCCGTGAACATCGCGTACATCAGCCGGGTACCGAAGGCCGGGCGCCCGCTCTCGCAGATCGCCTTCAGCGTGTTGACGATCATGGTGCCGCCGCCGGCCATGTCCTTGGCCGTCTTCGTGCCCGCCGTGACACCGGTGACGCGCAACGTCACCTGCACGCCGCCCTGCACGGGTTCGAGCTCATAGCTGACCTGGCACACCGGGTCCTCGTACTGCGTGAAGCGGTGCGTGTGCACGAAGCGCCGCGGCGGCGTGCACTCGACCACCTCGCCGACCACGATGGTGTGCTTGCCGCTGCCGGTGCGCATCTGCATCGCCGCACCGGGCACCAGGCCGCCGCGCGTGTGCAGCCAGGCGTTGAAGATCGCGCCCTGCGCCTCGCCGGTCTTCGTGAGTTCGCGCCAGACGCGCTCGATCGGCGCTTTGACGACGATGCGAAAGACCAGGTCCTGGGGTTCAGCCATCAGGGGCGTCCTTTCTTCTTGGGAACCAGGGGGAAGATCTCGGCGCCCTCGGCGGCGAACTTCAGCCGCGTCAGGCGCGCAGCCCAGTAGGCGCTGTACTCGCTGGTCCAGCGCTCGTGGATCCACTGGATCGGCGTGGCGTTGAGCCACAGCCGCTTGTCGCGGCCCTCGCGCTCGGCGATCACCAGGCCCGCCTGTTCAAGCGTGGCCAGGTGCTTCATCACCGCGAAGCGCGTCAGCTCGCCGTCGAAGTGCTCGGCCACGCGGTTCACGTTGCAGCCGCCTTCGCGCTTGAGCACGTCGAGGATGCGGCGCCGCGGCTCCGACGCGAGCGCGAAGAACACGGCGTCGAGGGCATCGTCATCGGGGGCAGTGGCCATACATGTGCCAATATAGTCACATGTCAGCCGACCCCTGTCAAGCGGCCTTCTCCTCAGTTTTCGCCTCGGCCTCGCTGCCGCAGCTCGGGCAGTAGTGGAAGAAGGCGTTCTTGCGCGTCTGGCAGCGGCCGCATTCGTCGAACAGCTTCAGGCCGCAGTGCACGCAGAAGTTGGCCGGTGCGGTGCCCGTGGTCAGCACCGGGCGCTCGCAGGCGGGGCAGACGTTCGCGGCGAGCTTCTTCACCGCCTCGTCGGCCGACAGCGCCTTGCGGCGCTCGGCTTCCGACTGCGCCGCCGCGGCCTGGCGCCTGGCGAGGTAGCGCCGCATCGCCTTGATGACGTAGTGGCCGATCACCGCGGTGAGCACCACGCCGACCGCGTAGCGCACGTAGCCGCCGTAGCTCGGCAGGTAGGGCACGAGCTCGAAGAAGAAGGTGAAGGCCGCGAACAGCACGAAGCCGCGGAACAGCGGCCAGTAGTCGCTGCCGCGCTTGCGGGCCCACAGCCAGCCGGCGATGCCCAGCAGCGGCAGGGTCAGGGCCAGGCGCGCGGCGAACACGCGCAGCTCCTGGCGGAACAGGGCCGCCTGGTAGGCCGATTGCGCCTGCTCGCGCAGATCGGCCTCGCGCACGCGCAGCGTGTCGGCGCGCTGGGCCAGGTCGAGCTGCTCGCGCTCGATCGTTTCTACCGCCACCTGGGCCTCGCGCTCGCGCGCCTTCAGCGCGTCGAGCTCGCGTGTGCGGTGGATCACCTCCGGGTCCTGCGCGGGGTCGGTGGTGGCGGTGCGGGTGGCGAGCCAGTTCTGGTGCGTGGCACGCGCGGCGTTGTAGGCGTTGCGCGCGGCATCGAGTGCGAGCCGGGCCTGGCGCAGGCGCGCCACCGCATCGCGCACCTTGGGTTCCTGGGCTTCGAGCTCGGCGCGCAGCGAGGCCATCGCGCCGGGCGGCTCGACGAACTGGTCGATCGACAGCGAGCGCTCGAAGCGCGGCAGGTCGGCGACGACCTTGCCGCCCAGGCCCACCAGGAACGCGGCGAAGGCCAGCGACACCAGCCACATCACGAGCGCGAACAGCTTCTCTGGCACGCGCAGGAACTTGAACATGGGTGCCTTCCTGTTCGCAGCGGTTCGAGGGGGGTCAGCCCTTCGGCAGGGGACGCGGCTTGCCGTCGCGGTCGATCGCCACGTAGGTCAGGTTGGCCTCGGTGACCTTGACCACCTGCGGGTGGGCCGGATTGCGCTCGGCCAGCACCTCCACATGCACGGTGACCGAGGTGGTGCCGATGCGCTCGACACGGGCGTAGAACGACAGCAGGTCGCCGACCGACACCGGCTGCTTGAACAGGAACTGGTTCACCGCGACGGTGGCGATGCGCCCGCGCGCGATGCGCGCTGGCAGCACGGCGCCGGCCAGGTCCACCTGGGCCATCAGCCAGCCGCCGAAGATGTCGCCGTTGCCGTTGGTGTCGGCCGGCAGCGGCATCACCCGCATCACGAGTTCGGCACCATCGGGCAGGAAGGGCGGGGCGAGCAGGGCGGAGACGGTCGAGGTCATGGCAGGCGGGGGGCAGCAGTCGCCCGATTCTTCCACGACACTTGCGTCATGCGCCCTTCGTCTTCGTCGGTGGCCGCACCGCCGCCGCTCGGTCCTTCCCCCGCGCCAGCGCCGGCCGTCGGCTTCGCCCCGGTCCGTCGCCTGCTGCCTTATGTGTGGCAGTGGAAGTGGCGCGTGCTGTTCGCGCTGGTCTGCCTGGTGGCGGCCAAGCTGGCCAACGTCGGCGTGCCGCTGGTGCTCAAGGCCCTGGTCGACGCGCTCGATCTCAAGCCTGGCGACCCGCGCGCGCTGCTGGTGGTGCCGGTGGGCCTGCTGCTGGCCTATGGCGCGCTGCGCGTGTCGGTGACCCTGTTCACCGAGCTGCGCGAGTTCCTGTTCTATCCGGTGGCCGCGCGCGTGGCGCGCAAGGTGGCACTGCAGACCTTCGAGCACCTGCTGGCGCTGTCCCTGCGCTTTCACCTCGAGCGCCAGACCGGCGGCGTGTCGCGCGACATCGAGCGCGGGTCGCGCGCGATCCACTCGCTGCTGAACTACTTCATCTACAACATCCTGCCGACGCTGGTGGAGATCGGCCTGGTGATCGTGCTGCTGGCGACCACCTTCGACGCCTGGTTCGCCGGCATCGCCTTGGTGGCGCTGACCCTGTACATCGTCTACACGGTCAGCGTGACCGAGTGGCGCACGCATTTCCGGCGCGCGATGAACGAACAGGACAGCAAGGCGAACACGCGCGCGATCGATGCGCTGATCAACTACGAGACGGTCAAGTACTTCAACAACGAGCGCTTCGAGGAGGGGCGCTACGACGAGAACCTGCAGCGCCTCGAGAAAGCCTCGATCAAGAGCCAGACCTCGCTGTCGGTGCTCAACCTCGGCCAGAGCCTGATCATCGCGCTGGCCGTCACGTTGCTGGTCTGGCGCGCGACGCTGGGCGTGGTCGACGGCCGCCTGAGCCTGGGCGATCTGGTGCTGGTCAACGCGCTGATGATCCAGCTCTACATCCCGCTGAACTTCCTCGGCGTGATCTATCGCGAGATCAAGCAGAGCACCGTGGACATGGAGAAGATGTTCGCGCTGCTCGGCCAGCATCGCGAGATCGCGGATGCGCCCGATGCACGGCCGCTGGTCGTGGATCAGGGCGCACTGCGTTTCGAGAACGTCAGCTTCGCCTACGACCCGTCGCGGCCGATCCTGCACGAGGTGAGCTTCGAGGTACCGGCCGGCAAGACGGTGGCGGTGGTCGGCCCCTCGGGCGCCGGCAAGTCGACGCTGGCGCGGCTGCTCTATCGCTTCTACGACATCGGGGGCGGCAGCATCTCGATCGACGGCCAGGACCTGCGCAGCGTCACGCAGGCCAGCCTGCGTGCGGCGATCGGCATCGTGCCGCAGGACACCGTGCTGTTCAACGACACGGTCGAATACAACATCGCCTATGGCCGCCCGGGCGCCGGCCGCGCCGAGGTCGAGGCCGCGGCGAAGGCGGCGCACATCCACACTTTCATTGCCAGCACCCCGGCCGGCTACGACACCCTGGTCGGCGAGCGCGGCCTGAAGCTGTCGGGCGGCGAGAAGCAGCGCGTCGCGATCGCGCGCACGCTGCTGAAGAACCCGCCGATCCTGATCTTCGACGAGGCCACCTCGGCGCTCGACTCGGCCAACGAGCGCGCGATCCAGGGCGAGTTGAAGAGCGCAGCCCAGGGCAAGACGGCATTGGTGATCGCGCACCGGCTGTCCACCGTCGTCGACGCGCACGAGATCGTCGTCCTCGAGCAAGGACGCGTGGTCGAACGAGGGTCGCACCCGGTGCTGCTGGCGTTGGGGGGGCGCTACGCTCGCATGTGGCAGCTGCAGCAATCGGGCAGCGACTACACCTAGAAGAACAGAGAGCATGGACACCAAGTGGCTCGAGGACTTCGTGAGCCTCGCGCAGACGCGCAGCTTCTCGCGCTCGGCCCAGCTGAGGCATGTCACGCAGCCGGCGTTCTCGCGCCGCATCCAGGCGCTCGAGGCCTGGGCGGGCGTCGACCTGGTCGACCGCTCGATCTACCCGACGCGCCTGACGCCCGCGGGCGAGACCTTCCTGGCCCAGGCGCACGAGATGCTCGGCAACCTGCAGGCCACGCGCAACCTGCTGCGCAGCCACCAGGCCAGTGGCAGCGACATGATCGACTTCGCGCTGCCGCACACGCTGGCCTTCGCCTTCTTCCCGCAGTGGCTGCTCGAGCTGCGGCGCAGCTTCCCGCAACTGAAGACGCGGCTGATTGCCCTGAACGTGCACGACGCGGTGCTGCGACTGACCGAAGGCCATTGCGACCTGCTGCTGGCCTACGACCATCCGTCGCAGCCCCTGCAGCTCGCGCCCGAGCGCTACGAGATGCTGACGCTGGGCCAGGAGACGCTGGCACCCTTCGCGCGCGCTGATAGCGAGGGCCGGCCGGTCTGGCGCCTGCCGGGTTCGGCGTTGGCCAAGCTGCCCTTCCTGAGCTACGCGTCCGGCGCCTACATGGCGCGCCTGGTCGAGCACATCCTGAAGGGGGCGCCGCAGGCGGCCTTCCTGAACCTGGTCTACGAGACCGACATGGCCGAGAGCCTGAAGGCGATGGCGCTCGAAGGCCATGGCCTGGCCTTCCTGCCCGCCAGCTCGGTGCGCAAGGACGTGCGTGCCAAGCGCCTGGCGGCGGCCGGCGAGCCCGGCACCTGGGAGCTGACGATGGACGTGCGTCTGGTACGCGAGCGCCCCGAGTCGGCTCGCGTGGTGAAACCGGGGGCCGCGGCGCTCTGGGACCATCTTTCGCAGGCCGCGGGTTAACCCGGTGCCGTCATGTGCCCGGGGCATCGGGCGGCCCGCAAACGGCATTGGCGCCCGTGAGGGTGCCTCGGTACATTGCGCGCCCAGCCGAGCTGCTGGTTGGCGCGGACCTTGCGGGTCACTACGGGCAACCGAGTACAGCCGCGTTCCTACAATCCGCGTTCCCGGTATTCCATCTCTCTCCCTGAAGGAGTCTGCGTTCATGAAGAAGTCGCTTCTTGTCCTGGCCACGGTGGCTGCGTTTGCAGCCCAGGCCCAAACCACCGACACGCTGAAGAAGATCAAGGACAGCGGCAGCGCCACGATGGGCGTGCGCGAGTCCTCCGGCGCGCTGTCCTACACCCTCGGCGACGGCAAGTTCGCGGGCTTCCACATCGAGGTCTGCTCCAAGGTGCTGGCCGACGTGCAGAAGCAGCTCGGGCTGGCCAAGCTGGACGTCAAGTACCAGCCGGTGACCTCGCAGAACCGCATCCCGCTGGTGCAGAACGGCACCGTGGACATCGAGTGCGGCTCGACCACCAACAACGCGACCCGCCAGAAGGACGTGGCCTTCGCGGTCACCACCTTCGTCGAGGAAGTGCGCATCGCGGTCAAGGCCAACTCGGGCATCAACTCGATCGCCCAGCTCAACGGCAAGAAGGTCGCCACCACCACCGGCACCACCTCGGTGCAGCACCTGCGCAAGCACGAGCGCGGCGCCAATGTCAACTTCGAGGAGGTGTTCGGCAAGGACCACGCCGACAGCTTCCTGCTGATGGAGACCGGCCGCGCCGACGCCTTCGTGATGGATGGCCAGATCCTGGCCGGCAACATCGCCAAGGCCAAGAACCCGAACGACTTCAAGATCGTCGGCGAGGTGCTGTCGGTCGAACCGATCGCGATCATGATCCGCAAGGACGACCCGGCCTTCAAGAAGGCGGTGGACGACAGCATCAAGGCGATGATGAAGTCCGGCGACATCGCGAAGATGTACGACAAGTGGTTCATGCAGCCGATCCCGCCGACCAATACCAAGGTCGGCTTGCCGCTGTCGGACGCGACCAAGAACGCCTGGGCGAACCCGAACGACAAGCCGCTCGAGGATTACCTCAAGAAGTAAGTTGACGAAGCGGGCCCGCTGACGCGGGCCCTGTCCTTGGTGGAGGAGGGGCTGCGTGGCGATCTTCGGCATCGATACCTTCTGTCGCGACACGATCGACAAGGAGTTGATACCCAACTGCCTGAAGTCGGCGGCGGGCGACACGAGCTACCTGCATTGGCTGCTGCAGGGCTGGGGTACGGCCGTGGCGCTGGCGCTGCTGGCCTTGGTGGTGGCCATGGCCTTCGGCGTCTTGATGGGCATCCTGCGTACCACGCCGAGCAAGGTGCTGGTGCTGCTGGGCGATGCGTGGACGGAGCTGTTCCGCAACGTGCCGCTGATCGTCCAGCTCTTCCTCTGGTACTTCGTGATGCCCGAGCTGATCCCGCCGTTCAAGGCGCTGCCGGGCTTCGTGCTCGCCTTCATCGGCCTGGGCCTGTTCACCTCGGCGCGCATCTCGGAGCAGATCAAGGCCGGCATCAACGCGCTGCCGCGCGGCCAGCGCTATGCCGGCCTGGCGATGGGTTTCACGCTGCCGCAGACCTACCGCTATGTGCTGCTGCCGATGGCGTTTCGCATCGTTGTCCCGCCGCTGACCAGCGAGAGCATGAACATCGTCAAGAACTCATCGGTCGCCTTCGCGGTGAGCGTGTCCGAACTGACGATGTTCGCGCGCCAGGCCGGCGAGGAGACCTCGCAGCCGGTACTGATGTTCTTCGCTGTCACGCTGTTGTACTTCGTCTCGGCCTTTGCGATCAACCGCGTCCTGAAGTGGGTCGAAGTCAAGGTCCGCGTGCCCGGCATGATCGGCGGAAAGTGAGGGCCGGGACGTGAATCTCGACTTCTCCTTCCTCAGCTGGGACGTGATCCGCAGCTATGTCGCCACCGGTTTCATCTTTTCGATCCAGCTGACGCTGATCGCGATGGTTGGCGGCATTGCGTTGGGCACCGTGCTCGCGCTGATGCGCCTGTCGGGCAAGAAGTGGCTCGAGATGCCGGCCACGGTCTATGTCGACACGCTGCGCTCGATCCCGCTCGTGATGGTGATCATGTGGTTCTTCCTGCTGATCCCGTTCCTCATCGGGCAGCCGATCGGCGCCGAGGTGTCGGCCATCGTCACCTTCACGCTGTTCGAGGCGGCCTATTACTCCGAGATCATGCGCGCCGGCATCCAGAGCGTGCCCAAGGGCCAGGTCCATGCCGGCTACGCCGTGGGCATGACCTACGCGCAGACCACGAAGCTGATCGTGCTGCCGCAGGCCTTCCGCAACATGCTGCCGGTGCTGTTGACGCAAACCATCATCCTGTTCCAGGACACCAGCCTCGTCTACGCCATCGGTGCCTACGACCTGCTCAAGGGCTTCGAGACCGTGGGCCGCAATTTCAATCGCCCGGTCGAGACCTACCTCGTCGCGGCGCTGGTGTACTTCGCGATCTGCTTCTCGTTGTCGCAGCTGGTGCGGCAGCTGCAGAAGAAGATCGCCATCATTCGCTGAAAGAGGCACGCGCCATGATCGACATCAAGAACGTCAGCAAGTGGTACGGCAGCTTCCAGGTCCTGACCGACTGCACCACCAGTATCCGCAAGGGCGAGGTGGTCGTTGTCTGCGGGCCGTCGGGCAGCGGCAAGTCCACGCTGATCAAGACGGTCAACGCCCTCGAGCCCTTCCAGAAGGGCGACATCGTGGTCGACGGCATCAGCATCAGCGACCCGAAGACCGACCTGCCCAAGCTGCGCAGCCGCGTCGGCATGGTGTTCCAGCACTTCGAGCTGTTCCCGCACCTGTCGGTGACCGAGAACCTGACGATCGCGCAGATCAAGGTGCTCAACCGCAGCCCCGACGACGCCAAGGTGCGCGGCCTGAAGATGCTCGACCGCGTGGGCCTGATTGGGCACAAGGACAAGTTCCCCGGCCAGCTCTCGGGCGGCCAGCAGCAGCGCGTGGCGATCGCGCGGGCCCTGTCGATGGACCCGATCGTGATGCTGTTCGACGAGCCGACTTCGGCCCTCGACCCCGAGATGGTCGGCGAGGTGCTCGACGTGATGGTCAAGCTGGCCCAGGAAGGCATGACCATGATGGTCGTCACGCACGAGATGGGCTTCGCCAAGAAGGTCAGCCACCGCGTGATCTTCATGGACGCCGGCAAGATCGTCGAGGACTGCCAGCGCGACGAGTTCTTCGGCAATGCCGACGCGCGCACGCCGCGCGCCAAGGACTTTCTCTCTAAGATTCTCCAGCACTGAGCCGCTGACGGATCAGCGGCGTAACAGCCCGGACAGCGCCGACACCAGCATCGCAGCGCCTGCGGCGGTGAGCAGCCACAGCACGACACGCCGGAATCCGGTCTGGCTCAGGCCGCGGTAGGAGCGCGTGCCCAGCCACGCGGGCAGCACGACGGCTGCCGCCACCAACGGCAGCAGCGGCCACATCGGCCGTGTCACCGCGCCGCTGGCCACGTAGGCGGCCATCGTGACCGTCAGCGTCGCGAGGTTGAAGTTCTGGATCACGGTGCGCTGGCCGTCCTTGTCGAAGCCGCGCAGCGTGCACCACAGCGTCGGCACGACGCCGGTGAAACCGCCCAGCCCACCCATCACGCCGCCGGCCGCACCCGCCACGCCGTCGGCCAGGCGCGTGCTGCGAGGCCCGGGCAGGCGCACGGCGGGCAGGCGCGCCGACAGCAGCATGGCCGGGCAGGCGACCACCAGCAGCGCGCCCAGCACGAGCTTGAAGGCGTGCACGTCCAGTCGCGGCAGCAGCCACACGCCGAGCGGGATGCCGAGCAGGCCACCGGCCACAAAGGGAGCAAGCGCAGCGGGCGACAGGCTGCGCCGCACCGAGAAGGCCGCGACCAGCTGGCCCGTCAGCGAACCGAACACCCCCATGACGGCGGCCAGCGGCGGCGACAGGCCCCAGACCCAGATCGACATCGCGACCATGCTGAAGCCGAAACCCGACAGGCCCTGCACGAAGCCGGCGAGCACTGCGCCGACGATCAGCAACGTTAATTCGGCGGGGCTCACCGGCACCGCGCGTCAGGCCGCGCCGCGGCGAAGGTGCCTCACGCGGGGTGGGTCGGATCGACCCAGCGCACTTCCTCGGGCGGCTCGGCCGGCTCGATGTCCAGGTTGACGGCCACCGCCTGGCCGTCGCTGCGGCACAGCACGCACTCGAGCACCTCGGTGCGGCTGGCGTTGATCTCCTGGTGCGGCACGAAGGGCGGCACGTAAATGAAGTCGCCTGGGCCGGCCTCGGCAGTGAACTCGAGCCGCTCGCCCCAGCGCATGCGCGCACGCCCACGCACCACATAGATCACGCTTTCGAGCGGGCCGTGGTGATGGGCTCCGGTCTTGGCGTTGGGGTGGATGTGCACGGTGCCGGCCCACAGCTTGTTGGCACCGACGCGGGCGAAGTTGATCGCCGCCTTGCGGTCCATGCCCTGGGTCTGCGGTACGTTGGTGGCGTCGAGCTGGTCGCCGGGGACGACGCGCACGCCGTCGTGCTTCCAGCGCGGGTCGCCGGTCTTTGCATCGGGGCTCATCGCCATGCACCTTCGAGGTTCGGTCGAAGTTCCATTGTGCTCCCGGCACGCCGGGGCGAGCTCAGCGCTGCGCCTGCTGCCTTGCGCTGGCGACATCGGGCCGTGCCCCGGCAGCGGCCACGCCCTGCAGCACGTCGCCGACGATCAGCACCGCCGGGCTGCCGATGGCTGCGGCGCGCGCGTCCGCCACCAGAGCGCCGAGCGTGCTGACCAGGCGCCGCTCGCGCGGCGTGCTGGCCGCCTGCACCAGCGCGGCCGGCGTGTGGGTGGGCAGCGCATCGGCCAGGCCGTCGCAGATCGACTCGAGTTGCGCCACGCCCATGTAGACCACCAGCGTCAGTCCCTGCGCCGCAGCGGCGCCGAGCGTCGGCCAATGCGGCGCGATGCCGCCCTCCTTGGCATGGCCGGTCACCAGCATCACACCGCGCGCATGCTCGCGGTGCGTCCAGGGCACGCCGAGCGCGGTGGTGGCGGCCAGACCCGAGGTGATGCCGTTGACCACCTCGACCTCGACGCCCGCCGCACGCAGGTGCTCGGCCTCCTCGCCGCCGCGGCCGAACACGAAGGGGTCGCCGCCCTTCAGGCGCACGACGCGCTCGCCGCGCTGCGCCTCGGCGATCATCAGGCGTTCGATGAAGGCCTGCGGCGTGCTGGCGCAGCCGCCGCGCTTGCCGACGTAGACCGTGCGCGCCGAGCGCCGCGCGTAGCGAAGCACGCCGTCACCCACCAGGTCGTCGACCAGCAACACGGTGGCGCGGCGGATCGCGCGTACCGCCTTGATGGTCAGCAGTTCGGGGTCGCCAGGGCCGGCGCCGACCAGGGTGACGTGTCCACTGATCTTCATGTTCATGCCGCCACCATCTGCCGCCGCACCAGCGTGCGCAGTTTCGGAAGGCAGGAACCGCAGCTCGTGCCGCACCTGAGTTCGCCCTGCAGCTGCGCGAGCTGGGCTTCGGGCGTGCCGCTGCAATGGGCGAGCGTGGCTTCGATCTGCGGCTCGGTGACGTCGAAGCAGCTGCACACCTGGGCGCCGCGCGGGGGCACGGCCACCGGCGGCTTGATGCTGCCGGCCAGCAGGGCGCGCCCGTAGGCGTCGGCCGGCAGGCGGTCCTGCAGCAACTCGCCGATCCAGCCCGCGGCGCGGGTGTCGCCGGCGAGCAGGAAAGCGCCGACCCGGGTCGCGCCGGGCGTGCGCTCGAGGCGGATCAGGCGCGTCTGTCCCAGGCGCGGGTCGGCATAGCGCAGGACCTCGGCGCCTTCGAGGTCGAGCAGGGCAGCGATGCGCGCGAGCAAGGCATCGTCCAGCGGCGTGGCGCTCGCCGCACGCAGCCACACGCCGACCTCGGCCTCGGGCTCGCGGCCGAAGGGCACGCAAGTGGCATAGGGCAGGCCTGCGAGCAGCGCCATCAGCTTGCCACGCCGCGCCAGCGCCTCGTCGGCGGGCAGCCAGGCGCGCGCGACCAGTTGCCAGGGCAGCTCGGCCTTGGTCAGCTTGATGGCGGCATGCTTGAGTTCAGGCTGCTTGCTGTGCGGGCAGAAGGCCGGCGACGTCAGCGCATTCACGCCACCGGCGGAAACGAGGAACTCGTCGCCCCAATGCATCGCGACGAAGGCCTGCGCCGGCGCGACGGTGTCGGTCGGCGACACCGGCAGCACCACGCTGCCACGGCGCGACTTCAGAGTGATCAGTTCGCCGGCGTTGATGCGCAGGCGCACCAGGTCACTCGGGTGCAGCTCGACCACCGGTTCGCTCGCGTGGCCGAACAAGCGGCCCAGCGTGCCGGTGCGCGAGGCGCCGTGCCATTGGTCGCGCAGGCGCCCGGTGTTGAGCGAGAACGGGTAATGCGCGTCGCGCTTCTCGGCCGTGGGCCTGGCATGCACGGCGGCGAAACGGGCGCGGCCGTCGGCGGTGGCAAAGCGCCCGTCTTCGTACAGGCGCGCGCGGCCGCTGCTTGCCCCTTCGGGGAAGGGCCACTGTTGCGGCCCCTGCTGTTCGAGCCTGTCATAGCTCAGGCCCGTGATGTCGAGGTCACGCCCGCGCGTGCTCTCGCGGTGCTCGGTCCACACGCTCTCAGCCGTGGTGAACGGGAACAGCGTGCGGCCGTCGTGGCGGCGCGGCGGCAGGCGCGCTTCGAGCCGCTGCGCCACGTCGACCGCGATCTGCCAGTCGTGACGCGCCGCGCCGGCCGGCGGGATGGCCGGGCGCACGCGGCTGATGCGGCGTTCGCTGTTGGTCACGGTGCCGTCCTTCTCGCCCCAGGTGGTGGCCGGCAGCAGGATGTCGGCGTAACGCGCGGTGGCCGTGGTGGCAAACGCTTCCTGCAGCACGACGAAGGCGCAGCGTTCGAGCGCGCGCCGCACCATGGCCTGGTCGGGCAGCGATTGGGCGGGGTTGGTGCAGACGATCCACAGTGCGTCGATCGCGCCGTCGGCGGCGGCCTGGAACATCTCGACCGCCGTCTTGCCCGGCCGGGAAGGCACGTCGTCGACACCCCATAGCGACGCGACTTCGGCGCGGTGCTGCGGGTTCGCCAGGTCGCGGTGCGCCGACAGCAGGTTGGCCAGGCCGCCGACCTCGCGCCCGCCCATCGCATTGGGCTGGCCGGTCAGCGAGAAGGGGCCCGCGCCGGGCTTGCCGATCTGGCCGGTGACGAGGTGCAGGTTGATCAGCGCCG
Organism: Aquincola sp.; assembly: GCA_022841885.1. Lineage (GTDB taxonomy): Bacteria > Pseudomonadota > Gammaproteobacteria > Burkholderiales > Burkholderiaceae_C > CADEEN01. The sequence continues at coordinate 13,747 of JALHQP010000032.1, forward strand.
CGTTCTTGTCGGTGCCGCTGGCGCTCTGGTTCAGGCCCTGGCAGTACAGCGACAGCGTCGGCCCGGCGCCGAACCAGCGTGCGGCCTGCACCAGCGCGTCCTCCTTGATGCCGCACAGCTGCGCGGTCAGGGCGGGTGTGCAGTTGCGCACCGTGTCGCGGAAGGCCTCGAAGCCGTGGGTATGCGCGTCGACGAAGCGGCGGTCGGCGAAACCCTCCCACAGCAGCAGGTGCGCGAGGCCATTGAACAGGGCGACGTCGGTGCCGGGCAGGATCTGCAGGTGCAGGTCGGCGGCGTCGGCGGTCTCGGTGCGGCGCGGGTCGACGACGATCGACTTCTGCGCCGGCTTCGCGCGCTTCGCGTCCTCGAGGCGGCGCATCAGGATCGGGTGGGCCCAGGCCATGTTGCTGCCGGCGATGAAGACCGTCTGCGCGTGATCGAGGTCCTCGTAGCTGCAAGGTGGCGCGTCGGCGCCGAGCGTGGCCTTGTAGCCGGCCACCGCGCTGCTCATGCACAGGCGCGAGTTGGTGTCGATGTTGTTGCTGCCGAGCAGGCCCTTGGCGAGCTTGTTGAAGACGTAGTAGTCCTCGGTCAGCAGCTGGCCCGACACGTACAGGCCGATCGCGTCCGGCCCCTTGGTCAGCGCCACGTCGGCCAGGCGGGTGGCCACCTCGTCGAGCGCGGTGTCCCAGCCCACCGCCTGCGGTGCGGCACCGCGCACGGCGCGCCGCATCGGCAGCAGCAATCGCGTCTGGCGCGTCACCGACACGCTGGCCGTCAGGTGCAGTGACTGCCCCTTGGTGCACAGGCGCCCGAAGTTGGCCGGGTGCTCGGGGTCGCCGCGCACGCCGGTGACCTGGGCGCCATCGGACTCGATGACCACCCCGCAGCCGACGCCGCAATAGGGGCAGGTGCTGCGGGTTTCGCTCACGCGGCGACGACAGGCTGCAGCGCGTCGGCCTCGAGGAACACCTGGCCGTTCTCGACCTTGCACGCGAACTTCGGCGTGCAACCCTCGTCGGGCGCCTTGGCGCAGCCGTCGGCCAGGCCGATGGTCCAGTTGTGCAGCGGGCAGGCGACGCTCTCGCCGAACACGATGCCCTGCGACAGCGGCCCGCCCTTGTGCGGGCAGCGGTCGAGCAGCGCGAACACTTTGTCCTCGGCGTTGCGGAACACCGCGATCGGGATCGCCTGTCCCTCGCGCGCGACGCGCCTCGCGCCGAGCACCGGAATGTCCTCGACGCGGCAGACGGGTCGCCAGTCCTTGTCGCTCATGCTGTCGCTCCCACCGGGTTGAACTGGCGCAGGTCGACCTTGGCCCTGTCGAACTCGAACCAGGGGTCGGGTTCACCGTCCAGGCTGTACTGCAGGCGTTCCCACAACGACTTGCGCAGCGCGGCGTCGTCGAGGATCTTCTTCTTGACGTAGTCCAGGCCGACGCGCGACACGTAGTGCACCGTGCGTTCGAGGTACCAGCCCTCCTCGCGGTACAGCTGCAGGAAGGCGCCGCTGTACTCCAGCACCTCATCCGGCGTCTTCAGCTTGCAGAGGAACTGCGCGACCTCGGTCTTGATGCCGCCGTTGCCGGCGACGTAGATCTCCCAGCCCGAGTCGACGCCGATCACGCCCACGTCCTTGATGCCGGCCTCGGCGCAGTTGCGCGGGCAGCCAGACACCGCGAGCTTGACCTTGTGCGGCGCGTACATGCGCCACAACGCACGCTCCAGGTCCTTGCCCATCTGCGTCGAGTCCTGGGTGCCGAAGCGGCACCATTCGCTGCCGACGCAGGTCTTCACCGTGCGCAGCGCCTTGGCGTAGGCGTGGCCGCTGGCCATGCCGATGTCCTTCCAGATGCCCGGCAGATCTTCCTTCTTCACGCCCAGCAGGTCGATGCGCTGGCCGCCGGTCACCTTGACGGTGCGCACCTTGTACTTGTCGGCCGCGTCGGCGATGCGGCGCAGCTCGTCGGGCGTGGTCTCGCCGCCCCACATGCGCGGGATCACCGAGTAGGTGCCGTCCTTCTGGATGTTGGCGTGGCTGCGCTCGTTGATGTAGCGGCTCTGCGGGTCGTCCACCGCTTCCTTGGGCCAGGTCGACAACAGGTAGTAGTTCAGCGCCGGCCGGCATGAGGCACAGCCGTTGGGCGTGCGCCAGCCCATGCCGCGCTGCACCGCGTCGATCGTCAGCAGGTGCTGGTCGCGGATCGCCTGGCGCACCTCGGCATGGCTGGCGTCGGTGCAGCCGCACATCGCCTTCTTGGTCGGGGGCTTGGAGTAGTCGCCGCCGGCGGTGAACATCAAGAGTTGCTCGACGAGGCCGGTGCACGAGCCACAGCTCGCGCTCGCCTTGGTGTGCTTGCGCACCTCGTCGAGCGTGAACAGGCCTTTGTCCTTGATCGCCTTGCAGATGGTGCCCTTGTTGACACCGTTGCAGCCGCAGACCTCGTCGCTGTCGGCCATGGCCGCGGCGCGCGTATTGCCTTCGTGCCCGGTGTCGCCGATGTTCGACTCGCCGAACATCAGCTTGTCGCGGATGTCGGCCACCTTGCGGCCCTCGCGCATCAGCTTGAAGTACCAGCTGCCGTCGACCGTGTCGCCGTACAGGCATGCCCCGACCAGCTTGTCGTCCTTGATCACGAGCTTCTTGTAGACCCCACCCCAGGGGTCGTTGAGCACGATCTCCTCGGTGCCGTCGCCGCCGGTGAAGTTGCCGGCGGAGAACAGATCGATTCCCGTCACCTTCAGCTTGGTGCTGGTGGTGCTGCCGCTGTAGCGGCCGATGCCGAATTCGGCCAGGTGCGTCGCGCACACCTTGCCCTGCTCGAACAGCGGCGCCACCAGGCCGTAGGCGATGCCGCGGTGCGCGGCGCATTCGCCGACCGCGTAGATGCGCGGGTCGGTGATCGTCTGCAGCGTGTCGCTGACGACGATGCCGCGGTTGCAGTGCAGGCCCATCGACTCGGCCAGCGCGGTGTTGGGGCGGATGCCCGCGGCCATCACCACCAGGTCGGCCGGGATCTCGCGGCCGTCCTTGAACTTGACCGCCATCACGCGGCCGTCCTTGTCGGGGATCAGTTCTGAAGTCTGTGCGCCGATCTCGAAGCGGATGCCGCGCGCCTCGAGCGACTTCTGCAGCAGCTTGCCCGCGTGGTCGTCGAGCTGGCGCTCCATCAGCCAGGGCATGATGTGCACCACCGTCACGTCCATGCCGCGCAACATCAGGCCGTTGGCGGCTTCGAGGCCGAGCAGGCCGCCGCCGATCACGACGGCTTTCTTGTACGACTTCGCGGCCTCGATCATGGCCTCTGTGTCGGCGATGTCGCGGTAGCTGATGACGCCCTTGAGGTCCTTGCCCGGCACCGGCAGGATGAAGGGGTTGCTGCCGGTGGCCAGCAGCAGGCGGTCGTAGGCGGCCTCGGTGCCGTCCTCGGCGACCACGAGGCGCTTGACGCGGTCGACGCGCACGACCTTCTTGCCGGTGTGCAGCGTGATCCCGTTTTCCGCGTACCAGGACAGCGGGTTGAGGATGATCTCGTCGACCGTCTGCTCGCCGGCCAGCACGGGCGAGAGCAGGATCCGGTTGTAGTTCGGGTGCGGCTCGGCGCCGAACACCGTCACCTCATACAGCTCGGGCGCGATCTTCAGCAGCTCCTCGAGCGCCCGAATGCCGGCCATGCCGTTGCCGACGACGACGAGCTTCTGGCGCGCGCCGGGCATTGCATCCCGCTTCATGCGGCCTCCTTTTCCGGGTGGCCGTGCCGCGTGTAGAGGAACTCGAGCACCTCCTTGCGGCAATGCACGTAGGACGGGTCCTCGGCCAGCGCGACGCGGTCGCGCGGGCGCGCCAGCGGCACGGTGACGATGTCGCCGATGGTGGCGGCCGGCCCGTTGGTCATCATCACGATGCGGTCGGACAGCAGCACCGCCTCGTCGACGTCGTGCGTGACCATCACCACCGTGCTGCCGGTGCGGGCCACGATCACGAGCAGTTCGTCCTGCAGCTTGGCGCGCGTCAATGCGTCGAGGGCACCGAAGGGCTCGTCGAGCAGCAGCACCTTGGGCTCCATCGCCAGCGCCCGTGCGATGCCCACGCGCTGCTTCATGCCGCCCGAGATCTCGTGCGGGCGCTTGGCCAGCGCATGGCCCATGCCCACCAGCTCGAGCGCCGCGGTCGTGCGCGCCTTCAGCTGGGCCTTGGTCTCGGTGGCACCGAACACGCGCTCGACCGCCAGGTGCACGTTGTCGAAGCAGGTCAGCCAGGGCAGCAAGGAGTGGTTCTGGAACACCACCCCGCGGTCAGGTCCGGGCGCGGCGATCTCGCGCCGGTCGCACAGCAGCACGCCGGCGCTGGGCTTGAGCAGGCCGGCGACCAGGTTCAGCAACGTGCTCTTGCCGCAGCCCGAGTGGCCGATCAGCGCGATGAACTCGCCTTCGGTGATCGACAGGTTGATGTCGCGCAGCGCATGGAAGCGGCCCTTCTTGGTGTCGAACAGCATCTCGGCGTGTTCGACCTTGATGAAGTCGGGCCGGGCGTTGTCAGTCTTCATGGGAGAACCTCTTCGCGATCGCGACCAGCAGTTGCTCGAGCAGCAGGCCCACGATGCCGATCACGAAGATCGCGATCAGGATGTGCTGCACGTTCAGGTTGTTCCACTCGTCCCAGACCCAGAAGCCGATGCCCACGCCGCCGGTCAGCATTTCGGCCGCGACGATCACGAGCCACGCCGTGCCCACCGACAGGCGCACTCCGGTCAGCATGTAGGGCAGCACGGCGGGCAGCAGGATGCGGGTGATGACCTTCCACTCGGACAGCGCCAGCACGCGCGCGACGTTCAGGTAGTCGGCCGGCACGCGCTGCACGCCGACCGCGGTGTTGATCACCATCGGCCAGATCGAACAGATGAAGATGGTCCAGATCGCCGCCGGGTTTGCGCTCTTGAACACCAGCAGGCCGATCGGCAGCCAGGCCAGCGGCGACACCGGCCGCAGCAGGCTGATCAGCGGCTGCACCATGCGGTTGAAGAAGGTGAAGCGCCCGATCACGAAGCCGAGCGGGATGCCCACCAACGCCGCCAGGCCGAAGCCCACGCCCACGCGCTCGAGCGAGAACAGCACGTTCCAGCCGATGCCCTGGTCGTTCGGGCCGTTGCGGTAGAACGGATCGGCGAACAGCTTGACGGCGGCGTCGAAGGTGGCGGCGGGCGTCGGGAAGGTCCTGCTGCCCTGGGTGAGCAAGGCCCAGATGCCCACCAGCAGCGCGAAGCCGATCACCGGTGGCAGCACGCGCAGCCACAGCTCGCGCCAGTCGAAGGGCATCCGCGGCGGCCTCGTGGCCGGCGGCACGGGTTTGGCGGTGAGGGACGCCGCGGCTTGTGCGCGCTCGGCGCGCGCCTGGACCGCAGCATCCAACGGCGAGTGAAACACGGCGCTGACCATGGGGTGGTCCTCCTCAGGCCGCGCTGGCGCGGATCTTGAAGCCGTCGGCGTACTTGGCGGGGTCCTTGCCGTCCCACACCACGCCGTCGATCAGCTTGCTCGAGCGCAGGTCGCTCTTGGGCAGGCTGACCTTCATCGCGGAGGCGACTTCCTTGTAGAGCGCGATCTGGTTGATCTGCCTGGCCACACCCAGGTAGTCCGGGTGATCCTTCAGCAGGCCCCAGCGCTTGTGCTGGGTCAGGAACCACATGCCGTCGGACAGGTAGGGGTAGTTCACCGCCCCGTCGTCGAAGAACTTCATGTGGTTGGGGTCGTCCCAGGTCTTGCCCATGCCGTTCTGGTAGCGGCCCAGGATGCGCTGGTTGATCGCGTCGACGCCGGTGTTGATGTAGGCCTTCTGCGCCACCGTCTCGGCCATCTTCATCTTGTTCTGCAGGCCGGCGTCGATCCACTGGCTGGCCTCGAGCACGGCCATCATCACGGCGCGCGTGGTGTTGGGGTACTTCTTGGCGAACTCGCCGGTGGTGCCGAGCACCTTCTCCGGGTGGTCCTTCCAGATGTCCTGCGTGGTGTTCGCCGTGACGCCGATGCCGTCCATGATGGCGCGGTGGTTCCAGGGCTCGCCGACGCAGAAGCCGTCCATGTTGCCGACGCGCATGTTGGCCACCATCTGCGGCGGCGGCACGGTGATCAGCTTGGCACCCGACAACGGGTTGATGCCCGCGGCGGCCAGCCAGTAATGCATCCACATCGCGTGGGTGCCGGTCGGGAAGGTGCCCGCGAAGGTGTACTCGCGCTTTTCCTTCGACATCAGCGCGGCCAGCGACGGGCCGTCGACCGCACCCTTGTCGGCCAGCGTCTTGGACAGCGTGATGGCCTGGCCGTTGTTGTTCAGCGCCATCAGCACGGCCATGTCCTTCTTCGGTCCGCCGATGCCCAGGTGTACGCCGTAGACCAAGCCGTACAGCACATGCGCCATGTCGAGCTCGCCGTTGACCAGCTTGTCGCGCACGCCGGCCCAGGACGCTTCCTTGGTCGGCACGATCTTGACGCCGTACTTCTTGTCGAAGCCCAGCACGCTGGCCATCACCACGCTCGCGCAGTCGGTGAGCGGGATGAAGCCGATGCGCACCTCCTCCTTCTCGGGTTTGTCGCTGCCGGCGGCGTAGGCCACGGCGCGCAAAGCAGGGTCGATCACCAGGCCGGCACTCGCGATGGCGGCACTCTGGATCGCACGGCGGCGGGTCATGTTCGGTCCCTTCGTCATCCCTGGCTCCTGAAAAGAAGAAGGCCCATCGCACCCGGGGTGCGATGGGCCCAATTGCCCTGACAGCTCTCAACCTTGGTGGCCGCGACGCCATTGCCGCGACCGTCGACCTCACTATCGCAAGGGCCATGCCAAGGGTTCTCAGGGGGTTCAGGCGTGCTTGGGCCCCCTGGGGCCCCGACTTTGGTGCTGCGCTGCACCAAACTGGCTCAGCCGAGCAGCGATTCCAGGTCGATCACGCGCTCGGCGGCGTCGCGCAGGCGGATGCCCTTTTTCATCGCCAGGTCCTGCAGGAAGCGGTGGGCGGTGGGCTCGTCGAGTTGCTGCTTGCTCATCAGCAGGCGCTTCGCGCGGTCGATCAGCTTGCGGTCGGCCAGCTCGGTCTTGGTGCTGGCCAGCTCCAGGCGCAGCGCTTCCTCGGCGTTGAACCGTTCCACTGCCACGTCGATCACCGACTGCACGCGCTCGGGCGCCAGGCCCTTGACCACATAGGCAGACACGCCGGAGCCCAGCGCCTCGCGCATCGTCGGCCGGTCCTCGCTGTCGGTGAACAGCGCAATCGGCCGCCGTGCGTGCTGCGTGGCCACCGCGATGTGTTCGAGCACGTCGCGCACGCCCGAGTCGCTGCGCACCACCACGACGTCGGGCCTGAGCTGCTCCACGGCCTCGGGCAGCGTGGCGTCGCCCGCACGCACGCCCAGCACCAGCGAACCTGCGTCGGTGAGCGCCTGGGCGATGGCGTGCGCGTCGTCGGCCCGTTCGCGGTCGACGTCGAGGGGGTCGGTGACGATCAGCACCGAGAGGCGCTTCGTCGTGAGGTCCTGCGGCTTGGCCGGCATGGCCGGCCAGATTGCAAGTCGCGGGCCAGCGCGCGCCGTCTAGGCAGGCCGCTCCAGCAGCGGGCGCAGCGCGACCCTCCCTTGCGCGGCGTGGTTCAGTCGCCTGGCGTGCGCAGCAACGCACCGATCTTCATGACGGTGCCCCAGTTGCGCGTGGTCAGCGCCTGGCCGCGCTTGCCGAGCAGCGCTTCGGCGGCGCGGCTTTGCAGGATGCCGTCGGGGCACCAGAGGTAGAGCGCGTCCGCGCCGAGCCACAGTTTCTCGGGTGCATGCACCAGGTCGGGCAGGGTTGCCATTGCCTGGAGGTCCTTCGACGCGGCCGCGAACGCCACCAGCAGGCGCGAAGGGTCGAGCGCCTCGGTGGCCAGCATGTTGCCCGCCTCGATGGCCGCGAACTCGTCGGCCGATTTCACGATCACCGGCACGTCGACCTTCAGGCCTTGCTGCAGCGCTTCCCGGATGCGCTGCGCCAGCGTCGCCGTCGAGCGTGCGCGGCTCGCGAACACCGCATTGCCGCTGTTGAGCAGGGTCTGCACCTCGGTGCAGCCCAAGGTGCCGAGCAAGGCGCGCCACTCGGCCATCGGCACGCGCTTCGCGCCACCGACGTTGACCCCGCGCAGCAGGGCGACGAAGCGGCCCATGAGGCTAGCGGTAGCGTGCCGCGCTGATGAACTGGCCGAAGCTCTCGCACCACACGATCACCGTCGCGTAGCGCGCCGGGTCCACGCCCTCGGGCAGCGCGACCACGAAGTTCTCGAAGGTCTTCACGTCGCCGACGCGCTGCATCGTCGCCTTCAGGCGCCGGAAGTCGGCTTCGGTCTCGACGAACTCGGGCGAGAGGTAGAGCTTGTAGTCGGGGCCTGGGGCGATGCGGCCCGCCAGCACGATGGCCTTCGGCCCGACGGAGACCGTGCCTTCGCCCCAGTGCAACGGATCGCTGTCCTTCAGGTCGCGGCGGAACTGGCCGGTGAACGTCGCCCCTTGCGACAGCGCCTGAACCTCACTGGCCGACGGCGCAGTGGGCGCGGTCAGGATCGGCAGCAGGTAGATGCCGAGCGCGAAGCCGAGCAGGGCCACGAGAAGGTGGCTGCCGGCGAGCCAGAACTTGAGGGATTGGGTCATGCGGCTCGGTCGGCGCACGACGCCAAACCTTGCATTTGGGGGCGCTACACCGCCACCGGCGCCTTGATCGCCGGGTGTGGGTCGTAGCCCTCGACCGCGAAGTCCTCGTACTCGTAGTCGAAGATCGAGGCCGGCTTGCGCTTGATCACCAGCGTGGGGTAGGGCCGGGGCTCGCGGCTCAGTTGCAGGGCCACCTGCTCGGCGTGGTTGCTGTAGATATGGCAGTCGCCGCCGGTCCAGACGAAGTCGCCGACGTCCAGCTCGCACTGCTGGGCCAGCATGTGCGTGAGCAATGCGTAGCTCGCGATGTTGAAGGGCACGCCGAGGAAGATGTCGGCGCTGCGCTGGTAGAGCTGGCAGCTCAGTTTTCCGTTCGCGACGTAGAACTGGAAGAAGGCATGGCAGGGCATCAGCGCCATCTTCGGCAGGTCGGCCACGTTCCAGGCGCTGACGATGAGGCGGCGGCTGTCCGGGTTGGCCTTGATCTGCTGCACCACCTGCGCAATCTGGTCGATGTGCCCGCCGTCGGGCGTGGGCCAGGAACGCCACTGCACGCCGTACACTGGGCCCAGGTCGCCGTCCGGCTTCGCCCACTCGTCCCAGATCGTCACGCCGCGCTCCTGCAGCCAGGTCGCATTGCCGTCGCCGCGCAAGAACCACAGCAGTTCGTAGACGATCGACTTCAGGTGCACCTTCTTGGTCGTGACCAGCGGGAAGCCTTCGGCGAGGTCGAAGCGCATCTGGTGGCCGAACACGCTTTTGGTGCCGGTGCCGGTGCGGTCGGCCTTGAGCACGCCGTGCTCGGCGACGTGGCGCATGAAGTCTTCGTAGGTGCTGCGGACGGGGCGCGAAGTCATCGGCCGATTCTATCGACCGTCATCGCGTACACGCGCGCCGTCAGCCCTTCGGCACGGGCTCGCGCAGGAAGATCTCGACGCGGCGGTTCTGCGCCCGGCCGGCCTCGGTGGCGTTGTCGGCCACCGGACTGCGCGAACCTTGGCCCGAGACTTCGACACGCGAGGCCGCCACGCCGCGCCCGGCCAGATAGTGGCGCACGCTCTCGGCCCGGTCGACCGACAACGGGTTGTTGATCGCATCGCCGCCGGTGCTGTCGGTGTGGCCGATCACCCGCACCTGCATCGTCGGGTCCAGCCCCTGCGCGAACTGGTCCAGCACCGGGCGCATCGGCGGTTTGACCTCGGCGCGGCCGACGTCGAACGAGAAGTCGCTCGGTACGTTGACCTTGAGCTGGTTGTCGTTGGTGCGCGCGACGTCGATGCCGGTGCCCGCGGTGGCCTTCTCCATCGCGGCGCGTTTGTCTTCCATGCGCTTGGACCATAAGTTGCCGGCCACCGCGCCGACCGCGCCGCCGACGACGGCGCCGGTGCCGGCCCGGCCACCGGTGGCCGAACTGAGCACCGCGCCGCCGATGGCGCCGATGGCGGCACCCTGGGCGGTGCCCTTCTGGCGTTCACTCATGTTCTCGCAGGCTGTCAGTGCCACTGCGGCGGCGACGGCGATGGCGAGACGGCTGTTGGCAATCGGTTTCATGGTGGGATCCTCATCGTTGTCGATGCAGGCATTTTTGCCACCAAACGCTGGCCCGCGCTGTAGGCGGATGCCGATCCCCGCTGTAGGCGAAGGTGTCAGAGTGGCACGCCAGTTGCGGGCGAGAGATCGAACTGCATGGCCGCCAGCCGCGCATACAGGCCGTCGCGCGTCGTCAGTTCGGTGTGCGTGCCCATCTCGACGATGCGGCCGTGGTCCAGCACCACGATGCGGTCGGCGCGCAGCACCGTGGCCAGCCGGTGTGCCACCACGATGGTGGTGCGCCCGCGCATCGCGGCGTCGAGGGCGGCCTGCACCATGCGCTCGCTCTCGGCGTCGAGGGCGCTGGTGGCTTCGTCGAGCAGCAGCAGCGGCGGGTTCTTCAGCATCGCGCGCGCGATCGCGATGCGCTGGCGCTGCCCGCCCGACAGGCGCACGCCACGCTCGCCGAGGAAGGTGGCGTAGCCCTCGGGCAGCGCGCTGATGAAGTCGTGCGCGTAGGCCGCCTTGGCGGCGGCGATCACCTCGTCGTCGCTCGCGTCGGGGCGGCCGTAGCGGATGTTGTCGATCGCGGAGCTGGAGAACACCACGCTGTCTTGCGGCACGATGCCCACGCGTGAACGCAGCTCGGCCAGCGCGAGCTCGCGCACCGGCACACCGTCGATGGCCACGCTGCCGTGCTGGGCGTCGTAGTAGCGCAGCAGCAGTTGCAGCACCGTGCTCTTGCCAGCGCCGCTGGGGCCCACCAGCGCGACGGTCTCGCCGCGCCGCACCTCCAGCGTCACGTCGCGCAGCGAGGCCTGCAGCGGCCGCGACGGGTAGTGAAAGGTGACGCCTTCGAGCCGCACCGACGATCCGCCCTGCGCCGGCGGCAGCGCGCGCGGCGTCGCCGGGTCGGCCACCGGCGAGCGCGTGGCCAGCAGTTCCATCAGCCGCTCGGTGGCGCCGGCGGCGCGCAGCAGGTCGCCGTACACCTCGCTCAGCACCGCGACGCTGGACACCAGGATCAGCACGTAGACGACGGTCTGCCCCAGGTGGCCGGCCGTGACGTCGCCGCGCAGCACCGCCTGCGTGCCCTGGTACAGGCCCCAGAGCAGGGCGCCGAAGGTGGCGGTGATGATGAAGGCCACCAGCATCGCGCGCACCCGCGTGCGCTTGCGCGCGGTGTCGAACGCGGCTTCGGTGGCCTTGGCAAAGCGGCCCGCCTCGCGGCCCTGCTGGTTGTAGCTCTGCACCACGGGGATCGCGTTCAGCACCTCGGCCGCGATCGCGCTCGTGTCGGCCACGCGGTCCTGGCTGGCGCGCGAGAGCTTGCGCACGCGCTGGCCGAAGTACAGGCTGGGCAACACCACCAGTACCAGGATGCCGAGCACCTGGCCCATCACGTAGGGGTTGGTCACCACCAGCATGCCGAGCGCACCGATGCCCATGACGGTGTTGCGCAGGCCCATGCTCAGGCTCGAGCCGACGACCGTCTGCACCAGGGTCGTGTCGGTGGTCAGGCGCGACAGCACTTCGCCGGTCTGTGTGGTCTCGAAGAACTCGGGGCTCTGCTCGACCACATGGGCGTAGACCGCGTTGCGCAGGTCGGCGGTGACGCGCTCGCCGAGCCAGCTCACCATGTAGAAGCGCGCCGCCGAGAACAGCCCGAGCGCGGCGCCGACGCCGAAGAGGGCGAGGAAGTGCTCGCGCAGCGCCATCACGCGCTGGCCCGGATCGGCCGCGACGAGGCCGGCGTCGATCAGCGACTTCAGCGCTACCGGCAGCACCAGGGTGCTGGCGGCCGCCAGCACCAGGAACAGCACGGCCAGTCCGATCTGCACACGGTACGGGCGCAGAAACGGGGCGAGGCCGGAGAGCGAGCGGGGCGTGGCAGCGCTGGCGCGCTGCGCGTTGATCTTGTCGGGCACGGGCGGCAGTCTATCGGCCGGGAGTGGAACCACCCCCGAAGCGCCTTCGGCGCTCCCCCTCAAGGGGGCGCCGCCAGCGGACCGGCGAAGCCGGATCCGCGGCGGCCGCTTAGCTCAGTTCTGCCCCTTGCGGTCGTCTCGCGCGGGCGGCATCTCGGCGCCGCGCCGCCCGCGCCGCGCCAGGCCTTCGCGCAGCAGGTACTCGACTTGCGCATTGGCGCTGCGCAGCTCCTGCGCGGCGAGGCGCTCGATCTCGGCCCACAGCGCCGGGTCGACGCGCAGCAGGAAGCTCTTCTTGCCGGGGCTCGCCATGGTGCCGGGCGACTCGTGTCCTCAGGCGGCGCAGCCTGCGACGCGCGTGACCACAGACAGGATGGTGGCGTTGATCACCGAGGCGACCCACCAGGAGGCGGCTGCAGCGGCAATGACCTGCACGACGAGCCAGGCCGCGCGCCAGCCTTGGCGCCGCTCGGATCCCCACAGGCCCTGGCCGATGCGGCGCAACGTGGCCAGGACCGCCAGCGCGGCGGCGCCGTAGAGCAGCCAGGGCAGGGCGGCCACCCAGGCGCAGGGGACCTGGCGCACGTTCACCGGCGGCGCTGGCGGCAGATCGAACAGCAGCAGCCCGACGGACAGCGCGACGCCCAGCGCAATCAGGAAAGCGAGGACGAAAACGACCACCGCGGGCTGGGCCGGAGGTGGCCCTGACGGACCTTCGGCGTGCGGCGCAGTCACCGGTGTCATGAGTACAGCGTCCCGGTGTTGACGATCGGCTGCGTGTCCTTGTCGGAGCACAGCACCACGAGCAGGTTGCTCACCATCGCCGCCTTGCGCTCGTCGTCGAGCACCACGATCTCGCGCTCGGACAGGCCTTTCAGCGCCGCCTCGACCATGCTGACCGCGCCCTGCACGATCTTGCTGCGCGCGCTGATGATGGCCTCGGCCTGCTGGCGGCGCAGCATCACCTGGGCGATCTCCGGCGCGTAGGCCAGGTGCGAGAGCTTGGCGTCCTCGACCACCACGCCGGCGTCGTCGAAGCGCTCCTGTAGCTCGGACTTCAGCGCCAGCACCGCGGCCTGACCCGAGCGCAAGGTGGTCTCGCCGGGCGCGAGGTCCTCGCCCTCGTCGTAGGCGAACTGGGTGGCCAGATGGCGCAGCGCCGCCTCGGCCTGCACGCGCACGTAGTTGTCGTAGTCGTCGACATTGAACACCGCCTGCGCGGTGTCGTCGACGCGCCAGACCACCACGGCGCTGATCTCGACCGGGTTGCCGCGCTTGTCGTTGACCTTCAGCGTCGGCGCATTCAGGTTGCGCGCGCGCAGCGACATCTTGCGCTTGACGTAGAACGGGTTGGCCCAGCGCAGGCCCTCGCTGCGGTCGCTGCCGACGTAGCGGCCGAACAACGTCAGGATCGCCGCCTCGTTGGGCTGCAGCATGTACAGGCCGACCAGGATGAACACGCCCGCCAGCGGCATCAGCGCGCGCAGCACGATGCCAACGACCCCGCCGGCGCCCGGTGCGAGGATGAAGCTGATCACCGCGCCGACGATCAGCAGGATGCCGAGGGCCGCGGCCAGGTAGCCGTCGACGGATCGCAGTTCGCGTTCGGTGGTGTTGTGGCGCATGGTGGCGGCCCTCCTCAGGGTCAGGTTGTCGCTGGCGGCGCCAGCTTTCAAAGTGATATCACTTTAGTAGCCATCGCGCCGACCTGTCAAGGCCCTCGCGTGGTGGCCTTGCCTCACCCCCGCATTCGGGCGGCCGCCTGCGGGTACGCCTGCCTGACGGGCTCACAGGCTTGTGGTCGAATCCTCCCAGCGGTGCCACCCGGCCCGGCCCCATCCACCCCATGCGAGCTTCGCACTCCTCCACCCGCCTGTGGCAGCGCCTGCGCCGCGGCCTGCTCGGTCTCGGTCTGGCCCGGGCCACCGTGTTGCTGTCGGCCCTGGCCACCCTGAGCGCGCTGGCGCTGAGCCAGGGCGTGCTGTGGCTGGCCGGGCTGTCCGTCGAAGCGTCGGGCGCGCTGCTTGCGCTGGCCTGCGCCGGCGTGATCGCGCCTTTGCTGGCCTGGCCCCTGTTGCGCCTGTGGACGGACGCCGAGGCGGCGCGCGCGCGCCTGGACGTGCTGGCCACGCGCGACGACCTGACCAGCGCCTACAACCGGCGCCAGTTCCTGGTGCTGGCCGATCGCGAATGGGCGCGCTGCCGACGCTACGAGACCCCGGCCGCGATGTTGATGATCGACGTCGACCACTTCAAGCGGGTCAACGACCTGCACGGCCACCTGGCGGGCGACCTGATGCTGCGCGAGATTGCGCGTGCGATCTCCAGCACACTGCGCCAGGCCGACCTGTTCGGCCGTTTCGGCGGCGAGGAGTTCATCGTCTTCCTGCCGCACACCGACACGCTGGGCGCGCTCGACGCGGCCGAGCGCATCCGCGACAACGTGGCACGCCTGGCGCTCGAGTGGCGCGGTGAGACGGTGCGCACCACGGTCAGCGTCGGCTCGGTCTCGCTCGATGCCGAGCACGACACGCTGGGCGCCTGGATCGCGGACGCCGACCTGGCGCTCTACACCGCCAAGGACGCCGGCCGCAACTGCGTGCGCACGCCGCCGTCGCCGCACCCGCACCGGCCGCCGCGCGGCGACATCCTGCCCACACGCCAGGACGACGCGGCGCGCGGCCCCTGGGGCAAGTTCACGGACTGAGGCCGGTTCCGGGCTAAAGGCGCAGCGGCGCCGCGTAGCCGGTCATTTCCAGGTAGCCAAGGCCGAGGCGCTTGCCCTCGGCGCTGAGCAGTTCGGACAGGCCCTCCCAGTACACGGTGCCGGTGCTTGCGCGGGCGTCGAGTTCCTGCGCATCAAGCAGGGCCTTGAGTTCGAAGCTGCCGGCCGGGCAGGCGATGCGCCAGCGCACGGCATAGCGCGCGCGTGTCGCGGCGCTGGTCCACCATGCCAGGGGCTCGAAGCGCACCTCGTCGGCCGCGAAACCGCGCTGCGCGCCGTCGCGTGCGCGCCAGGTGCCACCGGCCCAGACCGGCGCGCCCTGCGCGTCGCGCAGACGGAAGGCCATCAGCGAGCCGCCGTCGTCGAGGTTGATGCCGATCCAGTCCCAGCCGACCGCGTCCGCGGGCATCAGCGAACCGCTCCACTCGTGGTCGAGCCACGCGCGGCCGCGCACCGCGTGTCGCACGCGTCCGCCGGTCGTGAGCTCGCCGTCCACTTCGAGCTGCGGCTGGCTGTAGTAGTGGCTCGCGTTGTCGGGCAGCGGGCCCTTGCGGCTGAAACCCGCGTCGCCCTGCAGCAGCAGCTGCTGCGTCGGCGCGAGCGCCAGGCGCCACGAAAAGCCGGCGCCCTCGTCGCCGAGCGTGCAGCGGTAACGGCCATCGCCGCCGCGCTCGAAGCGCCAGCCGCCGACTTGCAGGCGCGTGTCGTCGACGGCGGCCGCGGCGCGCGGCGTGGCCTGGGCGCCGGTCCAGCGCACGATGCGCTCGGCATGCAGGAGGCGCCTGGCAGCGAGGTCCGTCCACGCCGCATGCGCGAACAGCAGCTGGCGTGGCGCGAAGCGGCCGGGCAGCCTCTCGGCCAGGCCCGTGCGGGTGCGGAAGAACGTGAGCTGGAAGCCCCACTCGGGCGCTGCGGACGCGGCGCCGTCGCGCCGCAGCCAGCCGGTGGCGTACCACCACTCGACGCCGAACTCGGGGTGGGCGCCATGGTCGCGCGGGAATTCGAGCGCGCGCGGCCGCGCCTGCAGTGCCTGCGCGGCAGGCGCAGCCGATCCGGCGGTCAGCAGTGCGAGCAGCGCACGGCGCAACGGGCTCACCAGTCCTCCTTCACCGCCGCCACCATCTCGCCGAGGCGCCGGCCGGCGGCCGCACGCGCCGACAGCGCGGCGGTGGCCGTGCCGGCCACGAGCACCGCGATACACAGTGAGGCCAGCCGGCCCCAGGGCAGCAGCAGCTCCATCGTCCAGTGGAAGCTCTGCGGGTTGACCACGTGCACCAGCACCACCGCGACCGCGAGGCCGAGCACCAGCCCGACCAGCGCGCCGGCGGCGGTCCAGGCCGCGCCTTCGCCGGCCACCAGCGCGATGACCTGCGTCCGTGTGAAGCCCAGGTGCGCGAGCAGGCCGAACTCGCGCCGGCGCGCCCACACCTGGGCCGAGAAGCTGGCGGCGATGCCCGCCAGGCCGATCACGATCGCCACCACCTGCAAGTAACGCGTGACGGCGAAGCTGCGGTCGAAGATCGACAGCGACAGCGTGCGCAGCTGGGCGGCCGAGGCGATGTCGAACAGCGCGGCGTCGCCGCCTGCGGCGAGCTGCTCGCGCAGCGCACTCTGCACGGCGTCGGCCGAGGCGCCGGGTGCAAGCCACAGCGCGAGGTCGTTGAGCCGCGCATCGCCGGTAGCACGGCGGTAGTCGGCCGTGTCGATGACGATCGAACCGAACTGGCGCGCGTAGTCGCGCCACACGCCGCGAACCCGGACCTGTAGGCCACCATCGCCGAGCGGCAGTGCCAGCCTGCGGCCGGGGGCCGTACCGTACAGGCTTTGCATCGCCTCGCTGACGAACACGCCGGGCAGCACGGGGTCGGGCGGCAGCGCTGCGCCGAGCAGGGGCAGGCTGCGGGCCGGGTCGCCGATCGGTCGCACGAACAGCGTCACGGTCGGGCGCTCCGGTGCCAGTGTCAGCGCGCGCACGCGGGCGGCTTCGATCCGCTGCACGCCCGGCAGCCGCGCTGCGGCCTCGGGCAGCCCGGGGGGCAGGAAGGCCTGGTCGCCTGCGCCGCTGTGCGTCGCGCTGCGCAGGTAGAGGTCGGCCGGCAGCACCCGGTCGAGCCAGCGTGCGACGCCGTCGCGAAAGCTGGCCACCATCACCGTCAGCGCCACCGCGAGCGCGAGGCTGGCCACCACGCCGGCCACGGCCACCGACGCGGCGTCGCGCTCGTGATGCGCACGCCGCAACGCGAGCAGCGGCAGCGGTGCATTGCCGGCCGCCATCCGGGCCAGCAGCGCGTCGATCAGCAGCGGCACGCCGGCGATGCCCCCGATCAGCAGCAGGGCCACCGAGGCATAGGCTGCGAGCGGCAGGCTGGCGATCGGGGGTGCGAAGGCGAGCAGCGTCCCCGCCGCGAGCAGCAGCGTGGCGCGCCAGGCGGCGTGGTGCCGCGTCA
>JALHQP010000033.1 GCA_022841885.1 Aquincola sp.
GCCCGTGCCGGCGCCGCCGCCGGCTCCTCGAGCCCCGCGGCGGCAAAGCGGTCGTGCGAGTTCTGCAGATGCGTCTGCATCGCGCGCCGTGCCGCGGCCGGGTCGCCCGCCGCCACCGCCTTGACGACGGCGCGGTGCTCGGCCACCGCCAGGCGCCAGCTCTTGGCGTTTTCGAAGTGACGGCCGAGCTGCTCGAACAGCGGGTTGTTGCGCTCGTCGAACAGGTCGGTGACGATGCGCACCAGCGCCGCGTTGCCGCTGGCCTCGGCCAGGATCAGATGGAACTCGCGGTCGCCGCGCAACGGCATCACACCGCGCCCGATGTCGTCCTCCATGCCCTTGATCGCGGCGCGCAGGCGCTTGGCCAGCGCGGGGGTGCTGACGCGCGCGGCCATCGACACCAGCTCCACCTCGAGCAGCAGGCGCGCACGCATGATGTCGAAGGGGCCGATCGCCTCGCTCACCGCACGCGGCACCGGCGCCGCCTCGGTGGCCATGACGTACACGCCCGAGCCCATGCGCACTTCGACCAGGCCCTCGACCTCGAGCGCGATCAGCGCCTCTCGCACCGAGGGCCGCGACACGCCGAGTTGCGTCGCCAGGTCGCGCTCGGGCGGCAGCCGGCTGCCGAGCGGGAACTCGCCGGCCGCGATCAGCGCACGCAGCTGCTCGGCGATCTGCCGGTACAGGCGCTTGGTTTCGACGGCTTGCAGAGGCATCGGGGCGGTGGAGCGGTCGGCCGGAGGCGGCCAAGTGGCCTGACCAATTCAGAAGGATCGCAGTGTGGCCGGGCAGGCCCGCCGATGTCTCGTGGTTTACCCGGTCAGGGTGAGCACGGCCGGCGTCACGAACGCTTCCTACACTGGGCGCCGATGCCACAGCCCCCGCCCGCCACCGACGCCGCGCCCAACGTGCGCCACCTGCGCCACGTGCTGCTGTGGCCGCTGCGCCTGATCCCGCAGGCGCTGGCCGACGACGCCGAACAGCGCCGCGCGCCCTGGCAGTTGCTGCGCGAGATGGGCCAGAACGGGTCGCCGTGGCGCGAGCACTCCGACGAGTACACCGGCGACGCGAGTCACTTCCACGAGCGCCACTACAACGAGTTCGTCGCCTTCCTGCCCTTCGTGCAGCGCTTCCTCTACGGCGAGGGCCGCGCCACGCGCGACGACGGCGGCGAACGCAGCGCCGGCTCGCCGATGCGCGTGTTCCGGCGCCACGACATCGCGGCGGTGCGGGTGGCGCCACGCGTGGGCGATGCGCCGGTCACGCTGCAGGTGGTGCACGTCGACCTGTACTTCTTCTACGGCGTCGACGTGGTGCTGCTCAACGTCGAGGTGGCAGCCGACGAGCTGGCCTTGCCGCTGGCGCAGGAGCTGATGTACCGCTTCGGCCGCGCCTACCCGGCCGGCTGGTACGCCGACGGCCGGCCGCAGCACACCCTGGCCCAATGCGAGTGGCTGGACGCGCAGGGCCGCGTGCTCGCCGCCAGCGACGCCCGCGAGCGCGACACCTTCCT
Organism: Aquincola sp.; assembly: GCA_022841885.1. Taxonomy (GTDB): domain Bacteria; phylum Pseudomonadota; class Gammaproteobacteria; order Burkholderiales; family Burkholderiaceae_C; genus CADEEN01. The sequence goes on from JALHQP010000033.1 coordinate 1,517, forward strand.
GGCGCACGTGGCCGAGCACCGCGCCCCGCGCATCGCCGCGCACTGGGAGTTCGTGCTCGCGCCGCTGGTCAACCACCATTCGTCGCGCGAAGGCGCGCTGCGCTTCCGGCAGATCGAGTACTACCGCATGCCGATGATGGCCTACGTGGCGGTGGACGACCCGTATGCGATCTCGCGCAGCGACTTCGTGCGCCTGGGCCTGGTCACCGGCGCCGGCCAGGCTGGCGCACTGCCCTACGCCGAGCCGCACCTGGCCGACTTCGAGACGCGCATCTGCTACGACCGTTTCTGGTCCGACGCCGGTGCCGCGCCGCGCACGCGCTACATGTGCTCGGGCCATGCGCTGGTGGTGGTCGGCGACGCGGGCAACGAGTTCTACCGCTGCCGCGACCGCGGCGTGCTGGCGCAGTTCCGCCACCAGCACTTCCTGCTGTTCCTGATCGCTCACTTCCAGAAGGCGACGCTGCTGATGGTGTCGGACCGCCTGGCCGAGGCGATGATGGCGCTGGACGTGCGCCACCCGGCGAGCGTGAAGCGCTTCAAGCGCCAGATCCGCATCGCCTTCGTCGCCTTCCTGTCGTTCACGCACCGCTACTGGTTCCACGAGGTCAGCGAGCAGGCGCATGTGAAGGCGCTGTTCGGGATGTGCCGGCGCCAGCTCGAGGTCGAGCCGCTGTACGCCGAGGTCAAGGAGCGCATCGACGACATGAACGGCTACCTCGACGCCGACGCGCTGCGGCGCCAGGCCAACACCGTGGTGCGCCTGACCGTGGTGACGATCTTCGGCCTGATCGGCACCGTGACCACCGGCTTCCTGGGCATGAACCTGCTGGCCGAGGCCGACGCGCCGCTGGCGGTGAGGGCCGGCTACTTCGTGCTCGTCTTCGGGCTGACGGTGGTGCTGACCATGTACACGATGGTCAAATCCAAGCGCCTGTCGGACTTCCTCGACGTGGTGAGCGACGAGCGCATCCCGACCTGGCACAAGCTCAAGGCCTTCTTCGCCGTCTGGGGCCGCGGCAACGACTGAACGGAGCAGTACCACCCATGTTCGAATGGATCGCCGACCCCAACGCCTGGATCGCCCTGGCCACGCTGACCGCGCTCGAGATCGTGCTCGGCATCGACAACATCATCTTCATCTCGATCCTGGTCGGCCGCCTGCCGCCGGACAAGCGCGACATCGCGCGGCGCCTGGGTCTGGGGCTGGCGATGGGCTCGCGCATCGCGCTGCTGATGGCGCTGGCCTGGATCATGCGGCTGACCGAGCCGCTGTTCAGCGTGTTCGCCCAGGAGGTCTCCGGACGCGACCTGATCCTGATCGGCGGCGGCCTGTTTCTGCTCTGGAAGAGCGTGCACGAGATCCACAACAGCCTGGAAGGCGAGTCCGACTCGGGCCACGAAGGCAGCCCCGCCGCGGCAGCCAAGGTCAGCTTCGCCGGCGTGCTGGTGCAGATCGCGGTCATCGACATCGTGTTCTCGCTCGACTCGGTGATCACCGCGGTCGGCCTGGCCGACGACATCATGGTGATGGTGATCGCCATCGTCGCGGCCGTCGGCGTGATGCTGTTCGCCGCCAAGCCGATCGGCGACTTCGTCGACGCGCACCCGACGATCAAGATCCTCGCGCTGGCCTTCCTGGTGCTGGTGGGCGTGACCCTGATCGCCGAGGGCTTCGGCACCCATGTGCCCAAGGGCTACATCTACTTCGCGATGGCCTTCTCGTTCGCGGTGGAGATGATCAACATCCGGCTGCGCAAGCGCATGGTGGCGCCGGTGCACCTGCGAAAGGAAATGCCTGGGGAGTAGGCCCACTCCCGAAGCGGCTTCGCCGCTCCCCCTCAAGGGGGCACGCCAGCGGACCGGCAAAGCCGGATCCGCGGCGTTCGCTGGGAAGGGCCGCGAGAACGGCGACCCTAGCCGCGCCCCACGAAAGGCATGGCTGTCGCCATCACGGTGACGTTGAGGATGTTGGCTTCGGGCGGCAGCTTGGCCATCGTCATGAAGGTGGCCACCACGTTGTCCATCGCCATGCGCGGCTCGGGCTTGATGCTGCCGTCGGCCTGCGGCACGCCGCCCACCATCTTGGCTGTCATGTCCGAGGCCACGTTGCCGATGTCGATCTGGCCCACCGCGATGCCGTACTTGCGGCCGTCGAGCGCGGCGGTCTTGGTGATGCCGGTCACCGCGTGCTTGGTGGCGGTGTAGGCGATCGAGTTCGGCCGCGGCGCGTGGGCCGAGATCGAGCCGTTGTTGATGATGCGCCCGCCCTGCGGCATCTGCGCCTTCATGATCCGGAACGCCTGTTGCACGCACAGGAAGGTGCCAGTCAGGTTGGCCGCCACGCTGGCCTGCCACTGCTCGAACGGCAAGTCCTCGAGCAGCGCGCTCATGCTGGACACGCCGGCGTTGTTGAACAGCAGGTCCAGGCGCCCGAAGCGCGCCTGCACGGTGTCGAACAGGGCCGCCACGCTGGCCGGATCGCCGACGTCGGTGGGCACGGCCAGGCCGCGCGCCGGCGCGGCGCTGGCGGCCACCGCCTCCTCGAGCGCGTCGCGGCGGCGGCCGACGAAGGCCACCTGCCAGCCGTCGGCCACCAGGGCCTGGGCGCAGGCGCGGCCGATGCCGCTGCCCGCGCCGGTGATGACCGCGCTGCGAAGGGTTGTGCTCATGATGTGGGACTCCGGACAGGGAGGGTGGGTTATCGTAGGGTCATCATACGAATACCTTGCACCGCACCGACACCATGAGCGCCCAACCCGACCTGCTCGCCGTGGCCAAGCTGCCGCCCTTCCTGATGGAGCCGCTGCAGGCCCGCTTCACCGTGCATACCAGCCTGGACAGCGCGCCGCTGGATCGCATCCGCGGCATCGCCGGCAGCGGCGAATCCAAGGTGCCGGCCGACCTGATCGCGAAACTGCCGGCGCTGGAGATCGTCTCGATCATGGGCGTGGGCTACGACGGCGTGGACGTGGCGGCGGCCAAGGCGCGCGGCGTGATGGTCACGCACACGCCCGACGTGCTGAACGACGACGTCGCCGACCTGGCGATCGCGCTGGCGCTGAACATCGCGCGCCGCATCCCGCAGGCCGAGCGCTACCTGCGCCAAGGCCGCTGGGCCAGCGAGGGCCCGGTGCCGCTGGCCACCAAACTCTCGGGCGCACGCATGGGCATCGTCGGCATGGGCCGCATCGGCCAGGCGATCGCCGAGCGCGCACGTGCCTTCGGCATGCACATCGCCTACACCGCGCGCAGCGCCAAGCCCGACCTGCCCTACACCTTCCACGACCAGGTCACCGCGCTGGCGGCGGCGAGCGACTTCCTGGTGATCATCACGCCCGGCGGCGCGGCGACGAGGAAGCTGATCGACGCCAAGGTACTGGCCGCGCTCGGCCCCAAGGGCTACCTGGTCAACGTGGCGCGCGGCTCGGTGGTCGACGAGGCGGCGCTGATCGACGCGCTGCAGAAGGGCACCATCGCCGGTGCGGCGCTGGACGTGTTCGAGAACGAGCCGAACGTGCCCGAGGCGCTGCGCACGCTCGACAACGCGGTGCTGGTGCCGCACATCGGCAGCGCCACGCGCGCCACGCGCCAGGCGATGGCCGACCTGGCGCGCCACAACCTCGAGCTGCACTTCGCCGGCCAGCAGCCGAAGACGCCGGTGCCCGAATGCCGTTGACCGAACACCAGAGGAGCCGTCGATGAGCGACACGCCGACCTTCGTCAAGGTGATTCTCGAGACCGGGCCGGACGGCCGCGCGCGCTGGCGCGAGGAGTCGATCGCTCTCAGCGAAGGCAAGCCGCAGGCACGCCTGTCGCCCCTGATGCCCTCCGGCGGCATGCAGTTGCGCGAGAGCCCGGTGGGCTTTCGCAGCGAGTTCCACTGCACCGGCGACCCGCAATGGGTGTTCATCCTGCAGGGCGCGATGGAGATCGGCCTGCAGGACGGCTCGAGCCGCGTGTTCCGCGCGGGCCAGCACTTCTTCTCGGCCGACACGCTGCCGGCCGGCGCCGCGTTCGACCCCAAGCTGCATGGCCACTGGAGCCGCCAGCTCGGCAACGAACCGCTGAAGACGCTGTTCGTGCGCGGCTGAAGGCACAAGAGGGCGAGCCCATGAGCGACAGCGACCACAAGCCCATCGTCGAGATCACCCGCGACCGCGCGCACAAGATGCGCCACGAGGTGCGCGTGCGCGGCCAACACGGCTTTGCGATCGACGAGCCGCCGGCCAACGGTGGCGAGGACCTCGGCCCCACGCCGCACGACCTGTACGACAGCGCGCTCGGCGCCTGCAAGGCGATGACGGTGCTGTGGTACGCCAACCGCAAGCAGATGCCGCTCGAGGACATCGGCGTCACGGTGGAGCGCGACGACAGCCAGGAGCGCCAGGGCACCTACCGCCTGCGCGTCACGCTCTCGCTCGGCGGGCCGCTGTCGGACGCGCAGCGGCAGGAGCTGCTGGCGGTGGCCGAGAAGTGCCCGGTGCACAAGCTGATGACCAAGGTGACCACCGAGGTGACGACCGAGCTGGGCGCCGCGGCCTAGAGCGGCCTATAGCGGCCTAGGTCGCGTCGGACAGCAGTGCTCGCAGTGCCGCCAGGCGAAAGGGCTTGGGCAGCACGCCGGCGGCGTCCAACCCCAGCACGCGCGCCTCGGCGACGGCGTGCTCCAGTTCCGCCGTGCCGGCGCCGCTGCAGACGATCACCCGTGCGCGGCAGCCGGCGGCGGCCACCCGTCGGAGGACCTCCACGCCGCTCGTGCCGGGCAGCCCAAGGTCGATGGCCAGATGGGTTGGCGCCCAGGGCGCGAGGGCGGCGAAGAATTCGTCCACCGTCGGACAGTGGCGTGCGCTGCAGCCGACCGCCTGCGCGCCGAGCAGCAGGGTCTGCGCCACCGTGGCGTCGTCGTCCAAGATGAGCAATCGCCCGCCCGACATGGACCGTCTCCATCCTCGGCAGACTGCCGCTTATGATGCGCGCCACTCCGGCGACCGGCGCGCAGCATATCAGCGTGCCGGAAGGGTGGTACCGGAGGAAGACGCGGCAGGGAGACCGCATGAGCATCCGCACACGGCTGTTGCTGATCGCCTTGCTGGCCTCGGTGCTGCCCAGTCTGATCGTTCTTGGGCACTTTCTCGAGGACCGTCGCGGCAGCGTCCAGGCCGACACCCTGCGTCTTGCCGCGATCGCCCAGGACAAGGCCGACGACCTGAACGAGCGCATCCAGGCGACGATGCAGCTGCAGTTCGGGCTGGCGCGGGCGGCCGACCTGGACGGCAGCGACCGTGCGCTGTGCTCCGCCTTCCTGTCCGAGGTGCGCGAAGCGCATCCACAGTACACGGGCATCCTGACCATCCTGCCCAACGGCAAGCTGTTCTGCGATTCGCTGAAAAGCGGACGCGAACTCGACCTCAACGACCGCAACTACTTCCGCCGCGCCCTGGCCGCCGCGCCAGGCCAGGTGATCCTGGAGCCCGCCTTCGGCCGGCTCACGGGGCGCGCCGTCATGCAGGTGGCCTACCCGGTACGCAAGGCCGATGGCGAGCTTCGCTTCGTGCTGCTGGCTTCGCTCGACCTCGCCAAGGTCGCATCCGTCGGTGACCTGCAGGTGCCGGGTGCGCGGCTGCTGCTGGTCGACGACAAAGGCCTGGTCCTGACCCTCTCGTCAGCCGCCGGCTCGGCCATGGCGGCAGGGTCATCGATTGCCGGGACGCCGTTGTGGCAGTTCGCGTCGGCCGCGCCCGACGCGGGGCAGGCCGAGCTGACGATGCCCGACAGGCGCACCCACACCTGGGCGCGCGCCGCGGTTGGCGCGCCCTCGGCCGGCGCCATCCGCGTGCTGGCCGGCGCGCCCACCGAGGACCTGGTGGCGCAGTCGGACCGCCAATTCGCCCGCGAGGCCACGCTGCTCGCATTGACCTCCTGCGGCATCTTCCTCGCCGTCTGGCTCATCAGCATGCGGGCCATCCGGGAGCCCATCGCACGCATGTCCGGGCTTGCCGAACGCCTGGCGGCGGGTGACCTGCAGGCACGGATCGCGCCGCCGCTGCCGCGCGGCGAGCTCGGCACGCTGATGAGTGCGCTGAACCAGGCCGCCGAGGCCCTGCAGTCGCAGCGCGCCGACATCGCGCGGCTCAACGCGCGGCTGCTGCAGTCCCAGCGCTTGGAGGCCATCGGCCAGCTCACCGGTGGCGTGGCGCACGACTTCAACAACCTGCTGACCGTGGTGCTCGGCAATGCCGACCTGCTGGCCGAGGCCAGTGCCGACGACCCGGTGCGGCGCCAACTGGCGGAGATGATCGTCGAGGCCGCGCAGCGCGGGGCCTCGCTGACGCAGCAGTTGCTCGCCTTTGCGCGCAAGCAGCCGCTCGCACCCAGCGAGGTCGACGTCAACCAGCGCGTCGCGGCCCTGGACCCGATGCTTCGCCGCACGCTGGGCGAGCACATCGAGATCGAACTGGTGCGCGGCGCCGGGTTGTGGCCGGCGCTGGTCGATCCGGCGCAGCTCGAGAACGCGCTGCTCAACCTCTGCCTGAATGCGCGGGACGCCATGCCCAGCGGCGGCAAGTTGACCCTGGAGACGGCCAATGCGGCGCTGGACGCGCAATACGCCGCGCAACACCCCGACGTGCAAGCCGGCCAGTACGTGATGCTGGCGGTGTCCGACACCGGTTGCGGCATCGACCCGGCCCTGCTGCCGCGTGTCTTCGAGCCCTTCTTCACCACCAAGGAAAAGGGCAAGGGCACCGGGCTCGGCCTGGCGATGGTGTACGGCTTCGCCCGCCAGTCGGCGGGCCACGTGAGCATCTATTCCGAACCCGGCCACGGCACCACGGTCAAGTTGTACCTGCCGCGTGGCAGCGGTGCGCGTCCCGCCGCCGCCGAGCCGCACATCGAGACGGCGGTGCGCGGTGGCGCCGAGACCGTGCTGGTGGTGGAGGACGACGACGCCGTTCGCCAGCTCGCCTGTCACGAACTGCGCACGCTGGGCTACCGGGTGCTCGAGGCCGCCAGCGGCGCCAAGGCCTTGCCGCTGATCGATGGCGAGGAGATCATCGACCTGCTGTTCACCGACGTCGTGATGCCCGGTGGCATGTCGGGCCGGCAGCTCGCCGACGAGGCGCGGCGCCTGCGCCCGGGCCTGCGCGTGCTCTACACCTCGGGCTACACCGAGAACGCGATCGTGCACCACGGCCGCCTCGACCCGGGCGTGCAGCTGCTGGCCAAACCGTATCGCCGCGCCGACCTCGCCCGCGCGATCCGCCAGGCGCTGGGCGGGCCGGCCTCGTGAGCGCCTGCTGGCGGCGGCGGGCAGACCGGTCTACTCGGGCTTGAAGCCCGCGTACTTCAGCAGCTCGGCACCTTCCTTCACCTCGTTGGCGATGTAGCTGCGGAACTGTGCAGCCGTTTCGGTCACCGGCTCGATGCCCAGGCTGGTGAACGCGCCGGACTTGGCCAGCTCGACGGTGGCCGCATTGATGGCGGCGTTGAGCGCCGCGATGCGATCGGCAGGCGTGTCCTTCGGCACCCAGACCCCGTACCAGGACTCGTAGGCGAAGTCGGGCAGGCCGCTTTCCTTGAAGGTCGGGATGTCCGGCGCCTGGCTGCTGCGCTTGGCAGAGGTGATAGCGATCGGCTTGACCTTGCCGCTCTTGGCCATCGGCAGCAGCGAGATCATCGAGTCGAGCAACAGGTCGGTGTGCCCGCCGGCCACGTCCATCAGCGCCGGCTGCGTGCCCTTGTACGGCACGAGGTTCAGCTTGATCTGCGCCTGCTTGGCCATCAGCAACGTGGCGAGGTGGCTGGGAGCCCCTGCGGCGGGAATGCCCGCCATCCACTTGTCCGGCTCGCGCTTGATCGTGCCGACGATGTCGGACAGCTTGGCCTGCGGCTTGTTCGGCGCCGCCACCAGCAGCAGCGGCGCGGTGCCGGTGCGCGCCACGGGTGCGAAGTCGGTCTGCGGATCGTAGGGCGGCTGGGCGAGCACCTGCTTGGCTAGCACATGCGTGGCGGCCGAGAACAGCAGGGTGTGTCCGTCGGCCGGCGCAGTCTGCACCGCCTTGCCGCCGATCGTGCCGCTGCCGCCGGGCTTGTTGTCGACCACCACGGTCACGCCGAGCTGTTTTTGCAGTTGCGTGCCGAGCAGTCGCGCCGCCGCGTCCACGCCGCCACCGGCCGCGAATGGCACCACGATGCGAATCGGCTTGTCGCGCTCGGGGAAGTTGGGCGCCGCCTGCGCGAGGGCCGGCAGGGCCAGGGCGGCCAGGATGGAAATCAGTTTCATGAGGTCTCCTCGGTCTCGGATCGCGGCGGGCGGGCGCGTTGCTGCGCCCGCCCGCCGCAGCCCAACGGCGCCTTAGTTGTTGTTGACGCGGCCCAGGCCGGCGGACGCCATCGCTTCGGCGATTTCTTTGTCGGCCCCCTCGGCCAGCGGCAACAGCGGCGAGCGCACCGTGGCGTGCTCGAGGATGCCGCGGTGGACCAGCGCCCACTTCAGCGCGACCGAGCCTTCCATGTGCGAGCCACGGTGGTAGACGTTGGCGGTCACCGGCAGCAGGCGGTCGTGCAGTTCGCGCGCCTTCTTGTAGTCCTTGGCCTTGCCGGCGGCGATCATCTCCACCAGCGGCTCGGGTGCGATGCAACCGTAGCCCACCAGCGCACCGTCGACGTCGAACATCGTGTGCAGCAGGTACTCGTCGTGGCAGGTCAGGATCTGCAGGTCGGGTCGCTCGTTGCGGATGACGGGGATCTCGCGGTCCCAGCGCTTCATGTTGCGCACGCCGTTCTTCATCGCGAACACGCCGGGCAGCGCCGCGATCTCGAGCTGCGTGGCCAGGTCGTAGGTGGCCTTGGTGGCGTCCGGGTACTGGAACAGGATCAGCGGCAGGCCGCTGGCGTCGTGGATCGCCTTGTAGCGGTCCTGCGCGGCGCCCTTTTGGTAGCCGAAGCGCAGCCAGCCATGCGAGGGGTAGACCAGGCCTGCCGACGCGCCGGCCTGCTTGGCGCGCTTGGCTTCCTCGGCGGCCACCTGTGTGCCTTCGAGCGTGATGCCCGCGATGATGGGGATGCGGTCGCCCACCGACTCGCGGAAGGCCTCGATCACCTTGAACTGCTCGTCGCGCTCGAGGAAGGTGCCTTCGCCGGCGTGGCCGAGCACGGTCAGGCTCTTGACGCCTTGCACGCTGGCGAGCCAACGGCCCAGGCGCTGGATCGCGGGGTAGTCGACGGCGCCTTCGCGGGTGAAGGGGGTGACCGGGGCGGGGTTCAGGCCGCGCAGGTCGAGGGTCGCTTGCTTGCTCATCGGGTGTCTCCTTGGGAGCGGTCGGGGTGGTCGATGGCTTCACTTTAGGAACCGCCGGCCTCTCTCGCTAGATAGACTTCTGAGCTTTCAGACTTGCCAATTCAGGCAAGTCATGGAGGCCGCCCATGAACCCGATCTCCGTCCGGCTCTTCCTCGAAGTGGCCGAGGCTGGCAGCCTGAGCAAGGTGGCCGCACGACGCCAGACGGCGCAGTCGCACATCAGCCGCCAGGTCACGGACTTCGAGGCCGAGTGCGGCGGCAAGCTGTTCCGCCGCACCGGGCGCGGCGTCGAGCTGACCGAGCTGGGCACGCGGGCCGCAGCGCGCCTGCGCGCCTGGCTTCAGGAGACGGAGGCACTGACGCATGAGTTGCGCTCGGAATCGGGCCGTCTATCGGGGCCGGTGCGGCTGGGCATCATTCCTTCGGCCGCCCATCCGCTGATCACAAGGCTGTTCGAGCGCCTGCTGGCCGAGCATCCGGGCATCCGCCTGGACATCATCGAGTCGCAGGGCACCGAGCTCGACGCGATGCTCGACAGCGGCCAGGTCGACCTGGCGGTGCTGTTCCGCTACCAGCGGCCGAGCGGGCGCGAAGAGAAACTGCTGTGCGTGGCCAACACCTATCTCGTGTCGGCCCCGGGCGATGCGCTGACGCGCGAGCCGACGCTGAACTTCTCGCGCCTGGCGGGCCTGAAGCTTGTGCTGCCGCGCCGGCCCAGCCATTGGCGCAACGCGCTCGACGACACGGCGCGCGGCCTGGGTTTCAAGCTCGAACCGGTGGCCGAGGCCGACTCGCTGACGGTGCAGAAGGAGCTGGTGGCGCACAGCCGCGGCCTGTACTCTGTGCTTGGGCCGTACTCGTTCGCCGCCGAACTGCGTGATGGCCGCCTGCAGGCCAGCAAGCTGGTGCGGCCCGACCTGTGCCGCCACGTCACGCTGGCGTTTCCGAAGCAGGGCAAGCTGTCACCGGCGGCCCGCGTGACGGCCAGCGCGATGCAGGAGATCGTCGCTGCGTGGGGGCAGCAGCTCACCGAGCCGCAGGCCGGCGCCAGTCCAGCACCGTCCAGCCGCGGCGGGTAGCCTCACGCCGCAGGCGGTCATCCGCATTCACGGCCACCGCGCGTCGAACGGTCGCCAGCAGCGCCAGGTCGTTGATCGAGTCGCTGTAGAACACGCTGTCCTCGCGCTCCAGCAAGCGGCCTTGCGACGTGAGCCACTCGTGCAGCCGCGCCACCTTGCCTTCGCGCATGTTCAGCGTGCCGGCCACTGCGCCGGTGAAGCGGCCGTCGGCGCCCAGTTCGCACTCGGTGGCGATCAGGTGCGCGATGCCGAGGGCCGTGGCCGTCAGTTCGGTGATGAAGCGATTTGTAGCGGTCGTCAGCACGATCTCATCACCGGCCTGGCGATGCATCTCGATGCACCCGCGCCCGGCCGCGAGCAGACGCGGCGCGATGCGTTCGTGCAGGAAGGCCTCGCGCAGCGGCTGCCACTCGGCAGGCGAGCGGCCGGCCAGCGTGCCGACATAGAACTCGCAGAAGGCCTGCACGCTCACGGTGCCGGCCTTGTAGTCGGCCTCCATTTGCCGGTTGCGCGGCTCGAACGCCGCTCGCTCGAGCACGCCGCGGTCCATCAGGAACTCGCACCACAGCACGTCGCTGTCGCCGTCGAGCAGCGTGTGGTCGAGGTCGAAGAGGACGAGCCTGTGCGTGCTCAAGGCTGCCTGAGATGCCAGGCCTTGGGGCGCGTGAACGCGAGCAGGCCGTGCGTGGACAGCGTCAGGCCGATGCCCGAGTCGCCGACGCCGCTCCAGGGCAGGCGCGGGCTGACGCGGTCGCAGCAGTTCCAGTACACGCTGCCGGCGCTGACGCGCGCCAGCAAGGCCTTCGCGGCGGCCTCGTCCTTCGTGTAGACGCCAGCGGTCAAGCCATAGCGCGTGTCGTTCATCAGCGCCACGGCTTCGTCGTCGCCCTTCACCTTCTGGATGCCGATCACCGGGCCGAAGCTTTCCTCGCGCATCAGCGCCATCGTGTGGTTGACATTCGTGAACACGGTGGGCGCGTAGGCATTGCCCGGCAGGCGCTGGCCGCCGCGCAGCAGCGTCGCGCCCTTGGCCTGGGCGTCGGCCACCTGCGCGTCGAGGACATCGAGCTGCGGCGCACGTGCGATCGCGCCGATGTAGGTGGCCTCGTCCATCGGGTCGCCGACCTTGAAGCCGTCCACCGTGGCGAGGAAGTGCTCGACGAAGGCGTCGTGCACCTTCTCTTGCACGTAGATGCGCTCGACCGAGCAGCAGCTCTGGCCGCTGTTGTACATGGCGCCGTCGGCCAACGACTCGGCCGCGGCCTTGGGGTCGGCATCGGCGCGCACGTAGCTCGGGTCCTTGCCGCCGAGTTCGAGCTGCAGCTTCACCAGCCGGCCGGCGAGGGCGGCGGCGATGCGCTTGCCGGTGGCCACGCTGCCGGTAAAGAACAGGCCGTCGATCGGCTGCTCGAGCAACGCGGCGCCTGCCGCGCCGCCGCCCACCACCAGCGCCAGCACGTCGGCCGGCACGCCGGCCGCATGCAGCAGGCGCACCAGGTGCTGGCCGGTCAGCGTCGCGAACTCGCTCGGCTTGTAGAGCACGGCGTTGCCGGCCAGCAGCGCCGGCACGACGACGTTGCAGCTGACGAACCAGGGGTAATTCCAGGCCGAGATGTTGGCCACCAGGCCGAGCGGCCCATGCGCGATGCGCTCGCGCATGCCGCCCTCGTCGAACACCGGCTCTTCGGCCAGCGTCGTTGCGGCCTGCGACAGGAAGAAGTCCAGGCGCGGCAGCAGGCCGTTGAGTTCGTTGCGGCTCTGCGCGATCGGCTTGCCGACCTCCTGCGTCAGCGTCCTGGCCAGCGCCTCGCGCTCGGCGACCACCGCGTCGCGGAAGCGCTGCACGATGGCGATGCGCTCGGCCAGCGGCCGCGCGGCCCACGCCGGTTGCGCCGCGCGCGCGGCACGCGCCTTGGTGGCGATCGAGTCCGCATCGTCGGCCGGCAGTTCGGCCAGCAGCGCGCCGGTGGCGGGGTTGTGGAGGGCGAGGGTGGGCATGGCGGGGTGACGCGCAGCGCGCGCCGGCTCAGGCGGAGGAAGAGCCCGCGGCGTTGCGCGCAACGCGGCAGGCGCGGAGGAAGTCGGCCAGCATCGGCCCGTCGTCGAACACCTCGGCGTCGCCGGGCGCGTGGAACTCGGGATGCCACTGCACGGCGGCCAGGTAGGTGGATCCGCGATGGCGCACCGCCTCGACGATGCCGTCGTCCGGGCAGCGCGCCTCGACGCAGAAGCCCGGCGCCAGGTCCTTGATGGCCTGGTGGTGGATGCTGTTGATCGTGGCGCGCGCCTGTCCGGGATAGAGCTCGGCCAGCCGCGTGCCGGGCAGCAGCTCCACCGTGTGGTGATTGCGGTCGTAGTGGCCGCGGTTGACATGCGCCAGCGCCTCGGGGCGCTGGGTGGCGATGTCCTGCAGCAGCGTGCCGCCGAAGGCCACGTTGATCAGCTGCAGCCCGCGGCAGATGCCGAACACGGGCTTGCCAGCGTCGATGAAGGCCGACAGCAGCGCCATCTCGTGCCGGTCGCGCACCGCGTCGCCGGCCCAGGCCGGCTGCAGCGGCTGCTCGCCGTAGGAGTGGGGCGAGACGTCGTTGCCGCCCTGCAGCACCAGGCCGTCGAGCGCGTCGGCATAGTCGCGCAGGTTGAAGTCCTCGCGCGTGGTGACGCTCTGCGCGTCCACCGCGGGCACCATCATCGGCAGCGCGCCGCCGCGCAGCAGCCAGTGCGCAACGGACTGCTCGAGGTAGTGCAGCGTCTTGGTCCACACGCCGCCGAGATCCAGCACCGGGCCCTCGGGATAGTAGATGCGCGCCGAGACGCCGATGCGCAGGTGGGGCTTGGTGAAGGGCATGGCACCAGAGGCTACATCGCCTGCAGAAACAGACGCTCGTAGTCGGATGCCGTGGCCTGGATCGGGTTGGTCTGGCCGGCGAAGTCGGTCACCGCCAGCGGCACCAGTTTCGGCAGGTGCTCGCGCGTGACGCCGCGCGCGGCCAGGCCACCCTCGATGCCGATCTGCGCCTTGAGTTGCTTGAGCCACGGCACGAAGGCGGCGCCGCCGCCCGGGACGCCGGCCGCGTGCGCGAGTTCGTCGAACTTCTCGGGCACCGCCGTGCGGTTCCACTCGAGCACGGTGTCGATCATCAGTGCGTTGGCCAGGCCATGGTGCAGGTCGTTGACCGCGCCGAGCGCGTGTGCGCAGGCGTGCACCGAGCCCAGGTCCTTCTGGAACGCCACCGCACCCATCATCGAGCTCATCATCATGTCGGCGCGCGCCTGCAGGTTCCTGGGCTCGCGCACCGCGGCGGCCAGCGCGCGCGCGCCGATGCGCAGGCCCTCGAGCGCGACGCCGTCGCACAGCGGGTGGTAGGCGGGGGAAAGATAGCTCTCGATGTTGTGCGTCAGCGCGTCCATGCCGGTGGCGGCGGTCACCGGCGCCGGCAGCCCGAAGGTCAGCTCGGGGTCGGCGAACACCGCCTTGGCCAGCAGCTTGGGGCTGAAGACCGAGCGCTTGACATGGGTGTCGTCCTCGCCGACCACTGCCGAGCGGCCGACCTCGCTGCCGGTGCCCGAGGTGGTGGGCAGCGCGACGAAGTAGGGCAGCTCGTGGACCATCGGCCGCACCTGCGGGTGGTCCCACACGTACTCGATCACGTTGCCCTCGTGCACCGCCATCAACGCGACGACCTTGCTGACGTCCAGCGCCGCGCCACCGCCCAGGCCGATGACGCAGTCCGCGCGGTGCGCCCGGTAGGCCCCGGCGCCGGCCATCACCTGGCTCGCGGTCGGGTTGCCGAACACGCCGTCGAACACACCGACCTCCAGCCCCTTGAGCAGCGTGCGCAGCTCGCCCAGCAGCGGCAGCTTGGCGAGCGCGCGGTCGGTCACGATCAGCGGGCGCTTGCAGCCCTGCTCGAGCAGGTGCGGGCCGACGAGCGCGCGCGCGCCGGCGCCGAAGTGGATGGTGGTGGGAAACGAGAAACGCGTGATCGTCATGGCCTGCCCTAGATGATTTCGAAGTAGCGCTTCAGTTCCCAGTCGGTCACCGCATCCTGCCACTGGCGCCACTCCCATTCGCGCGTGGCGGCGAAGTGGTCGACGAACAGGTCGCCGAACCAGTCGCGCGCAAGGTCGCTGGCCTGGAAGATGCGCGTGGTCTCGATCAGCGAGCGCGGTGCGCGCGGGATGTTCTCCGCGCCCAGGTTGGTGCCGGTGATCGGCGGCGTGGCCAGCTTCAGGCCCTTCTCGACGCCGTGCAGTCCGGCGGCGACGACCGCCGCGGTGGCCAGGTACGGGTTGATGTCGGCGCCCGGGCAGCGCGTCTCCAGCCGCGTGGCCTTCGGGCTGCCGGCGATCACGCGAAAGCTCGCGGTGCGGTTGTCCAGCCCCCAGGTCGGCTTGACCGGCGCCCAGAAACCGTCGACCAGGCGCTTGTAGCTGTTGACGGTGGGCCAGAACATCGGCGCGAACTGCATCAGCGCCTGCAGCTGGCCCGCGAGGTAGCTCTCGAACAGCTTGCTCATCGAGCGCTTGCTCTTGGCGTCGTAGAACAGGTTGCTCCTGCCGTCGGACAGGCTCTGGTGGATGTGGCCCGAGCAGCCCGGCAGTTGCGCGTTCCACTTGGCCATGAAGCTGGGCATCACGCCAAAGCGCTTGCCGATCTCCTTGGCGCCGGTCTTGAACAGGATCGCGCGGTCGGCCGCCTCGAGCGCGCCGGAAAATTGCAGCGCCACTTCGTAGACGCCGGGACCGGTCTCGGTGTGCAGGCCCTCGATCGGCACGCCGAAGGCGAGCATCTCGTCCATCAGCGCGTTGAAGAAGCCGCGCTGGTCGCCCATGCGCAGCAGCGAATAGCCGAACATACCGGGCGTGATGGTCTCGGGGCCGACGCCCTTCTTGGCGGCCCAGCTCTGCGGCGTCTCGGCGAAGTTGAACCACTCGTACTCGATGCCGCACATCGGCGCGAAGCCGAGCTTCTCGGCGCGCTTGAGCACGCGTTTCAAGGTCTGTCGCGGGCACACCGGGTAGGGGCTGCCGTCGGCGTTGACGAACTCGCCGAGGAAGAAGGGCACGTTGCCGTCCCAGGGCACGCGGCGCAACGTCGACACGTCCAGCCGCGCCAGCGCGTCGGGGAAGCCATGCTGCCAGCCTGTCACCTGCGTGTTGTCGTAGCACTGGTCCTGCGAATCCCAGCCGAACACCACGTCGCAGAAGCCGAAGCCGCCTTCGAGCGCGCCGGCGAACTTGTCGATGTGCAGGTACTTACCGCGCAAGATGCCGTCGATGTCGCTGCAGGCGACCTTGACCTTGGTGGCGCCTTCCTTCTTCAGTTGGGCGAGGATGTCTTGGGGCTTGCTGTTCTTTGCGGCCATGTCTTGTTCCTCAGAGAGTCACTTGCTTGCGCCGCTGCGGCAGCGCGAGGCATTCCAACGAACACCTCCGATGGTGGCTGGGTCGGTGGTGTGCCCGCGCCGCCGACCCCGCGGCCGCAGTCGCCCTCACAGCGCCGGCACTCCACTGGCGATGCCCATCTCGGCCAGCGTGTCGGCTACCGCATCGACCGCCTGCCGCATCTCGTTGGGCCCGATGGCGCCGATGCAGCCGACGCGGAAGGTCTCGACCTGCGTCAGCTTGCCGGGGTAGAGGATGAAGCCGCGCTTCTTGGCGCCGTCGTAGAAGCGCTTGAAGTCGTAGCGCGCATCGGCCGGCGCATGGAAGGTGACGATGATCGGCGCCTGAACCGCCGGCGCGAGGAAGGGCTTGAAGCCCAGGCGCGCCATGCCGCCAACGAGCGTCCGGTAGTTCTCGGTGTAGCGCGCCAGCCGTGCCGGCTGGCCGCCTTCCTCGACGAACTGCGTCACCGCCTCGTCGAGCGCGGCCACCACATGCGTGGGCGGCGTGAAGCGCCACTGGCCGGTCTTCTCCATGTACTGGTGCTGGTCGTGCAGGTCCATCGCCAGACTGTGGCTGTGGCCGGCACAGGCGTCGAGTACCGCCTTGCGGATGAAGACGAAGCCCATGCCGGGCACCCCTTCGAGGCACTTGCCGCTGGCGGCGACCAGCGCGTCGAAGCGGACCTTGCGCGCGTCGATCGGCAACGCGGCAAAGCTCGACATTGCGTCGACGATCAGGCCCTTGCCGCGCTTCTCGCACAACGCCGCGATGTCGGCGAGCGGGTTCTCGACGCCGGTGCCGGTTTCGCAATGGATCAGGATCACGTGCGTGAGCGACGCGTCGGCGTCGAGCCGGGCGGCCACGTCGGCCGCGGCGATCGGCCGGTCCTCGGTCACCGGCAGCAGCGAGACCTTGCGGCCCATCAGCTGCGACAGCTTGGCGGCGCGCTTGCAGTAGGCGCCGTTGTCGGGCACCAGCAGGTGCGCGTCGCGCGGCGTCACGGTGGCCACCGCGGCCTCGACGCTGAAGGTGCCGCTGCCCTGCAGCGGCACGACCACATGCGTGTCCTGGCCGTGCACGATGTCGATCAGCCGGCTGCGCAGGCGCGCGGTGATGGCATTGAAGTCGGCGTCCCAGCTGCCCCAGTCCTTGAGCATCGCGAGCTTGGTGCGCAGCGTGGTGGTCAGCGGGCCGGGGGTGAGCAGGATCTTGTCGCGGTCCATCGTCGTGTCTCTCTCAAGGTTTCTTCCAGGCCTGCGTGCGCTTACCCACCCAGGCGCCCAGCGCCATGAACAGCAGCGTGGCCACGGTGTTGGCCGCAGCGATCAGGATCGCCATCGCGGCAGCGGCGCCGATCTCGCCGGCCTCGTCGAGGTTCAGGATCGCGATCGACGCGACCTTGGTCTCCGGTGCGTACAGGAACACCACGGCCGAGATCGTGGTCAGCGCGTTGATGAAGAAGTAGCGCGCAATGTCCACCAGCGCCGGCGTGCAGATCGGCAGCGTGACGCGCCAGAAGGTCTTGTAGAACGGCACCTTCAGCGACGCCGACACGGCCTCGAACTCGGCGTCGAGCGACTTCAGCGCCGTCACCGCGGTGAGGTGGCCCGTGGTGTAGAAGTGGACGATGGTGCACGCGGTCAGCAGCGTGATCGTCTGGTACAGGCCGTTCAGCGGGTTCGACGGCGCGTTGAAGAAGAAGATGTAGCCCAGGCCCAGCACCAGCCCGGGCACCGCCATCGGCAGCATCGCGAGCAGGCGCACCGCAGCGCGCAGCGGCGCCGGCCCGCGCGTCTTCTCGAGCAGGTAGGCGCCGACGAAGACCAGCGCGGTGCCGAAGAAGGCCGTGCCGGCGGCAATCTTCAGGCTGTTGACGAAGGCCGTGCCGACCTCGGCGTCGACCAGGCCCATCGTGTAGTGGCGCAGGCTGGGCGCCAGGTTGTAGGGCCAGAAGCTCGCGAAGCTCGCGAACACCGCCATGCCCAGCATCGCGAGCAGCAGCAACGCGACGCCGACGCAGTAGAGCGTGGACACCGTGTCGCGGCCGCGCGAAGGCTTGGGCGCGTAGGGCACGGCGCGCGCGGTCAGCATCGCGGTCTGCTTGCGGCTGACCCAGTGGTCGACCGCGAAGGTCAACACCGCGGGCGCGAGCAGCAGCAGCGCGACCACCGCGCCGCGCTGGAAGTCCTGCTGGCCGATCACGAGCTTGAACACGTCGGTGGCCAGCACGTTGAAGTTGCCGCCGATCACCTTGGGTATGCCGAAGTCGGTGATGACCAGCGTGAAGGTGACGAGGCTGGCCGAGATGAGGCCGTACTTGGCGCCCGGCAGCGTGATGGTCCAGAACTTCCGCGCGGCGCTGGTGCCCATCGCGTCGGCCGCTTCGTACAGGCGCGCGTCGGCCAGCGTCAGCGCGGTGATCAGGATCATCAGCGCATGCGGAAAGACCGAGAAGATCTCGGCCAGCACGATGCCGGGCGCGCCGTAGATCTGCTCCACCCCCAACGCCTGCATCAGGTTCTTCAGCACGCCCTGGTTGCCGAACCAGTAGATCAGCGAGATGGCCGACAGCAGCGAGGGCGCAAGCAGCGGCACCAGGGTCAGCGTGCGGAAGAAGCCCTTGAACGGCATGCAGCTGCGCGCCAGCGCGTAGGCGAACGCAAAGGCCGTCGGCACCGTGACCACCGTCACCAGCGCCGACACCCAGAGGCTGTTCCACAGCGACTGCAGCAGCGCGGGCGATTGCGCGTACGAGATGAAGTTGGCGAGGCCGACGAAGCGGCCCTCGGCGTTCTCGAGCGACTGCAGCAGGATTGCAGCCAGCGGCGCGGCCAGGAAGGCGAGCAGCGCGAGCGCCACCAGCACGATCGCGGCGGTGGCGATGTGGTCGGTCCAGTGCGCGCGCTGCCTGACCGGCGCGGTGAGTTTGATCGTCGCGGCGGCCTGCATTTCAGGTCTGTGCGTGCCGCGAGTGGCGCGGCAAAGGCGCGGCCGGGTGGCGCTGGGCCTGCGACTGAGGCGGGTTCCGCTTCGCTCCACCTCCCCTGCGGTGCTCGGCCTTCTGGCCCGCGGCCGAACTCGCTTCGTTCGCTTCGCTCACTGCGCTCAAACAGCCGCCGCGAGTCAGTTTACGAAGCGCGCTGACGCGCGCGGCCAGAAGCCCTGCGCTCCTCGGCGCCTCACACGCAAGCCCAGCGCCACCCGACCGCGCCTTTGCGGGTTGCTCGGTGGGCTGCTGAAGTGTTTGTGAAAACGGCATTGGACTCACGCTTCCCATGGTCCCGTACCGACCTGAGCGAGCATTTCTATTCCGCCCGGAGTCACATAGCTGACGATGGCGCCAGAGGAGCAGCGGACACTGCACCAAGTCACCTCATTGGGCCCGTCGATCGTGATGGAGACGTCCGGGTCGGGGGATTCCTCGTCAGGTTCGAATACCTCGGCACAAACGCTGACCAACTCGCCGGTCGGGAGCTTAAGGGGCACCTCTCCCGAGTAGCAACCGTCATCGAGCAACAGGCGTTTCTTGATAGGTTTGATCCGGTCGTCGCGGAACGAGACGCTTAGAGTTCTCAAGGTGGAGCGCGCCATGTGGCGGTTATCTGAGGACTAACTCGTTTGGGAGCGCCCGTTTGACGCACGACACCTGCACCCCGGGCTGCGGCGGTGCCAGCCTCCGTCGCAGTCCACCGCAGTCGCCTCGCATCGCGGTGGGCGATGCCCGGGGTGGGCGATTTGGGGAGCGCCGAGGAGCGGAGGGCTTGAGGTCGGCGCGCGCAGCGCGCTTCGTGAACTGACTCGCCGAACGTGTTTGAGCGCAGAGAGCGAAGCGAACGCAGCGAGTTGTTCGGCGCGACCTCAAGCCTGAGCACCGCAGGGCAGTCGGAGCGAAGCGCAGACCGCTCCCGTATGAGCCCAAACCGGGCACCGCCTGCCGCGATGCGACGCTTGAGCATCAGAACACCCGCATCCGATCCGGCAGCAGCCGCAACGGCAGCCGCCCGCCGACTTCGAGCCCCTGCTCGGCCAGGAAGTTGAGCGACAGGTAGACCGTGAGACGGTGTTCACCCAGGTCCTCGCTCTTCACGCGCACCAGGCAATACGAACCGAGGAACTCGATCTTGTCGATCTCGGCCTCGAACACGTTGCTGTCCCCGGGCGCGATCGGCCGCGCCAGCACGTCCTCGGGGCGCAGGTAGACGCGCACGTCGGCGCCGGCCGTCACGGCACCGTCGAGCGTACAGTCGAAGCGGCGTGCGCCTAGGCGCAGGCCACCGGGCTCCAGCCGCGCCGGCAGCGCGTTGACGCGACCGACGAAGTCGGCGACGAAGGGGGTGGCCGGGTCGCGGTAGACCTGCATCGGCGTGCCCACCTGCTCGATCGCTCCCTGGTTCATCACCACGATGCGGTCGGCCACCGACAGCGCCTCCTCCTGGTCGTGCGTGACCATGATGGTGGTGACGCCGAGCTGGCGCTGCAGGCTGCGGATTTCCTGGCGCAGGTGCACGCGCACGATGGCGTCGAGCGCCGACAGCGGTTCGTCGAGCAGCAGCAGCCCCGGCTTGGTGGCCAGCGCGCGCGCCAACGCGATGCGCTGCTGCTGGCCGCCCGAGAGCTGCGCCGGGTACTTGCCCTCGCTGCCCGGCAGGCCGACCAGCGCGACGAGTTCCTTGACGCGCGCCGTGACCTCGGCCTTGGGCACCTTGCGGTTCACCAGCCCATAGGCCACGTTGTCCGCCACCGTCAGGTTCGGGAACAGCGCATAGGACTGGAACACGATGCCGTAGTCGCGCTCGGCCGGCGGCAGGCGCGAGATGTCGCGCCCGGCCTGCTCGATGCGTCCGGCGCTCTGCACCTCCAGGCCCGCGATGATGCGCAGCAGCGTGGTCTTGCCGCAGCCCGAAGGCCCGAGGAAGCAGACGAACTCGCCCTTGTGGATGTCGAGGTCGATGCCTTCGAGCGCGGTGAACGTGCCGAAGGTCTTGTGGATGCCCGACAGGCGAAGGTAGGGCGAGCTCAAGCTCAGCGTTTCTCTGTCTTCCCGTCGTAGCGCTTGGTCCACTCGGCCAGCACGCGCTCGCGGTTGGCGGCGGTGGTGGCGAAGTCCATCTTCACCAGGCGCGCCTCGTAGTCCTTGGGCACGTTGGCCAGCGGCGCGGCGACGCCCGGCTGCGCGGTGATCGCGAAGTTCTTGCCGTACAGCATCATCGCGTCCTTGCTCGAGGCCCAGTCGGCCAGCTTCTTGGCCGCGTCGAGCTTCTTGGTGCCCTTGTGGATGGCAAACGCCTCCAGGTCCCAGCCCAGGCCTTCCTTCGGGAACACCAGGTCGATCGGCGCACCCTTGGCCTTGTTGGTGTTGGCGCGGTACTCGAAGCTGATGCCGACGACGAACTCGCCGGCCGACGCCATGTTGCAGGGCTTGCTGCCGCTGTGCGTGTACTGCGCGATGTTCTGGTGCAGCGCGTCCATGTACTTCCAGCCGCCGCCCTTGCCGTTGTCGTCGCCCCAGAGCGTGAGCCAGGCCGCCACGTCGAAGAAGCCGGTACCCGAGCTGGCCGGGTTGGGCATCACGACCTGGCCCTTGTAGACGGGCTTGGTCAGGTCCTTCCAGGTCTCGGGCTTCGGGATGCCGCGCTTGGCAGCCTCGACGGTGTTGAAGCACACGGTGGCGCCCCAGACGTCCATGCCGAACCAGGCCGGCGGGTTCTTCTTGTCGACGTACTGGCTCATCAGAGCGTCGTAGTTGAGCGGCTTGTACGGCTCGAGCATGCCGTTCTTGTCCAGCAGCGCCAGGCTCGACGCGGCCACGCCCATCACCACGTCGGCCTGCGGGTTGGCTTTCTCGGCCAGCAGCTTGGCGGTGATGACGCCGGTGGAGTCGCGCACCCACTTGATCTCGATGTTGGGCTCCAGCTTGTTGAAGCCCTCCTGGTAGGCCTTGAGCTGGTCCGTCTCCAGGGCGGTATAGACGGTCAGCGTGGTCTTCTGGGCCAGGGCCGGCCCGACGGCGAGCGCGAGCCCGAGGCCGGTGATCATCGAGAGACGGGAGATGCGCATGGATTCCTCCGAGACAGCGGTGGTTGACGACGACAAACCGGCGATCGTGCGCGCCCCTCGATGACCGCGTGATGACGCTGGCGCATGTGACGGCCTGGGGGCGGGCTCGCGGGGCATCGTGCATGGCCCGGTAAAGGATGTCAACGGTAGTTTGTTGATTGTTGACAATTGGGGCGGCCGGCGCTCCAATGGCGTGCATGAAAACCCTGAGCAGTGCGGCCGCGCTGCCAGCCCCGCACCCCACGATCGCCCTGCTGCAGACCAGTTCGCTGGCCAGCGTGGTGCAGGGTGAGATCGAACGCCTGATCCTGTCGGGCGAGCTGGCGCCTGGCGCCAAGCTGACCGAGATGGCGCTCGCCACGCAGATGGGCGTGTCGCGCGGACCGCTGCGCGAGGCCTTCCGCATGCTCGAGGAAGCGGGCCTGGTGCGCACCGAGAAGAACCGCGGTGTGTTCGTGCGCGACATCCCGATCGACGAGGCGGTCGAGATCTTCGACCTGCGCGCCGCGATGGAGGAGCTGGTGGGCCGCCGCCTGGCCGAGACCATCACGCCGGCGCAGCTCAAGGAGGTCCGTGCGATGGTCGACGCGATGGAGCGCGCCGTGAAAGCCGAGGACGCCCGTGGCTACCACC
This sequence comes from Aquincola sp., assembly GCA_022841885.1. GTDB lineage: Bacteria > Pseudomonadota > Gammaproteobacteria > Burkholderiales > Burkholderiaceae_C > CADEEN01. Next base: position 23,978 of record JALHQP010000033.1, read on the forward strand.
TGCTGAACCTGCAGTTCCACGAACGCCTGGTGGAGATGGCGGGCAACCGCAAGCTGTCCGCGATCTACCGCAAGCTGATCAAGGAGCTGAGCCTGTTCCGGCGCCTGAACCTGGCCGACGGCTGGCTGATGCCGATCTCGGCCAGCGAGCACCGCGCCATCGTCAAGGCCATCGCAACCGGCAACCCCGAGGCGGCCGGTCGGGCGATGTTCGACCACGTGATGGAAAGCAAGGAGCGCACGGTGACCAACCAGGTGCGCCGCCAACCGATCAACGGAGAACCCCAAGATGCCCGCCCCGCTGTCCGTCAACGGACGAAGCTACCGGCTGCCTGAGGCGCCGACCGTCGTCGTCTGCGTCGACGGCTGCGAGCCCGACTACATCGCGCAGGCGGTGGCCGCAGGCCGCGCGCCGTGGCTCAAGCGCACGCTGGCCGAAGGCACGGCGCTGATCGCCGACTGCGTGGTGCCCTCGTTCACCAACCCGAACAACCTGTCGATCGTGACCGGCGCGCCGCCCTCGGTGCACGGCATCTGCGGCAACTTCCTCTACGACGCCGCCTCGGGCACCGAGGTGATGATGAACGACCCGAAGTGGCTGCGCGCGCCGACGATCTTTGCGGCGCTGGCCGACGCCGGCAAGGCCTGCGCGGTGATCACCGCCAAGGACAAGCTGCGCCGCCTGCTCGGCCACGGCATGAAGCTGTCGCCGAGCCTGTGCTTCTCGTCCGAGAAGTCCGATCAGGTGAGCCGGGCCGAGAACGGCATCGACGACGTGCTGTCGCTGGTCGGCCGGCCGGTGCCCGACGTGTACAGCGCCGAGCTGTCGGAGTTCGTGTTCGCCGCCGGCGTGGCGCTGATGAAGACGCGCCACCCCGACGTGATGTACCTGTCGACCACCGACTACATCCAGCACAAGCATGCGCCGGGCGATCCCGTGGCCAACGACTTCTACGCGATGATGGACACGCACCTCGGCGCGCTCGACGCGATGGGCTGCGTGATCGCCCTGACCGCCGACCACGGCATGAACGCCAAGGTGCGCTTGGACGCGCTGCCCGACGTGATCTACCTGCAGGACCTGCTCGATGGCTGGCTCGGCGCCGGCACCTGTCGTGTGATCCTGCCGATCACCGACCCGTACGTGGTGCACCACGGGGCGCTCGGCTCGTTCGCGACCGTCTACCTGCCGGCCGACGAGGACGCGGCAACTTTGGCCGCGAGGTTGTCCGATCTTCGCGGCGTCGAGGGCGTGTGGACGCGCGCGGCGGCCGCGCAGCATTTCGAGCTGCCGGCCGACCGCATCGGCGACCTCGTCATCGTCTCCGAGCGCTCCACCGTGCTCGGCAGTGCCCAGTCGCGCCACGACCTGTCGGGCCTCGACGCACCGCTGCGCTCGCACGGCGGCGTGTCGGAGCAGCGTGTGCCGCTGATCGTGAACCGCCGCATCGACGGGCTGGACAACAACCGGCGCTGGCGCAACTTCGACGCATTCGACCTGGCGCTGAACCATGCGCGTTGAATCGCTGCGCCTGGCCGGCGAGAAGGTCGCCGCCCCCGACGGCCGCGTGATCGAGGTGCGCAACCCGTTCTCGCGCGAGGTCGTCGGCACGGTGCCGAAGGCCAGCCTGGCCCAGGTGCGCCAGGCCTTCGAGATCGCGCGCGCCTACCAACCGAAGCTGTCGCGTGCCGACCGGGCCGGCATTCTGAACCGCGCCGCGGCCCTGGTGCGCGAGCGCGCGGCGCAGTACGCCGCGCTGATCGGCAGCGAGTCGGGCCTGGGCGTCAAGGACTGCCTGTACGAGACCGGGCGTGTCGCCGACGTGCTGATGTTCGGTGCCACCGAGGCGTTGCGCGACGACGGCCAGAGCTTTGCCTGCGACATCACGCCGCACGGCCGCAAGCGCCGCGTGCACACGCTGCGCGAGCCGTTGCTGGGCGTCATCAGCGCGATCACGCCGTTCAACCACCCGATGAACCAGGTGGCGCACAAGGTGGTGCCCAGCGTCGCGAGCAACAACCGCATGGTGCTCAAGCCCTCGGAGAAGGTGCCGTTGTCGGCCTGTGCCTTCGCCGACCTGCTGTACGAGGCCGGCCTGCCGCCCGAGATGCTGAGCGTGCTGACCGGCGACCCGCGCGAGATCGCCGACGAGCTGATCACGCATCCGGCGGTGGACCTCGTCACCTTCACCGGCGGCGTGGCAATCGGCAAGACCATCGCCCGGATGGCCGGCTACCGCCGCACCGTGCTCGAACTCGGCGGCAACGACCCGATCATCGTGATGGACGACGCCGACCTGGACGAGGCCTCGTCGCTGGCGGTGCAAGGCTCGTACAAGAACTCGGGCCAGCGCTGCACGGCGGTCAAGCGGCTGCTGGTGCACGAGGCCGTGGCGCAGCGCTTCACCGACCTGGTGGTCGACAAGACGCGCGCCTGGAGCTGCGGCGACCCGAGCGACCCCCAGCTCGAGATGGGTACGGTGATCGACGAGGCCGCAGCGCAGCTCTTCGAGTCGCGTGTCTCGCAGGCCATGGGCCAGGGTGCGCGCCTGCTCGCCGGCAACCGGCGCGACGGCGCGCTCTACCCGCCGACCGTGATCGACCGCGTGCGCCCGGAGATGACCGTGGTGCGCGAGGAGACCTTCGGCCCGGTGTCGCCGATCATCACGTTCGGCTCCATCGACGAGGCGATCGCGATCAGCAACGGCACCGCTTTCGGCCTGTCATCGGCCGTGTGCACGAACCGCCTGGACCACATCATGCGTTTCGTCACCGAACTGCAGGTGGGCACGGTGAACGTGCGCGAGGTGCCGGGCTACCGGCTCGAGCTCACCCCCTTCGGGGGTATCAAGGATTCGGGCCTGGGGTACAAAGAGGGCGTGCAGGAAGCGATCAAGAGCTTCACGAACCTGAAGACCTACTCGCTGCCCTGGTCCTGACCACCATTCGCTCCCCGTTCCGATGCTCCACCTGCTGAATCTGCTGGCCGCGATCGCGCTGCTGGTCTGGGGCACGCACATCGTACGCACCGGCATGCTGCGCGTGTTCGGCGAGAACCTGCGCACCGTGCTCACCAAGAGTTTCTCCAACCGCGGCTCGGCCCTGCTCGCCGGGCTGGGTGTCACGAGCCTGGTGCAGTCGAGCACCGCCACCTGCCTGATCCTGGCCTCGTTCGCGGCCAAGGGACTGGTGGCCACCGGCGCGGCACTCGCGGTGATGCTGGGGGCCGACGTCGGCACGGCCATGATGGCCATGGTCTATTCGTTCGACCTGTCGTGGCTGTCGCCGCTGCTGATCTTCGTCGGCGTCGTCATGTTCATCACGCAGCAGGACCGCACCGCCGGACGCATCGGACGCGTGCTGATCGGCCTGGGCCTGATCACGCTGGCGCTGCAGCTGATCGTCGGCGCCACCAAGCCGCTGACCGAATCGCCCGCGGTTCGCGCGCTGCTGGTGGCGCTGCCCAACGAGGTGCTGCTCGACATCGTGGTCGGTGCCGTGCTCACCGTGCTGTCGTACTCGAGCCTGGCGATCGTGCTGCTGACCGCCACGCTCACCACCTCGGGCATGATCCCGACGACCGTGGCGCTCGGCCTCGTGCTCGGCGCCAACGTCGGCAGCGGCGTGCTCGCCCTGCTGGCCACCGCGAACGCCGCACCGCAGGCGCGCCGCCTGCCGCTGGGCAACCTGCTGTTCAAGCTGACCGGCGCGCTGATCGCGATCCCGCTGCTGCCCTACGCCCACCCCTGGCTGCAGGGGCTGGTCGGCGAGGTGCACCAGCAGGTCGTCGTGTTCCACCTGCTGTTCAACCTCGCGCTGGCGACCGCTTTCGTCGGCTTCACCGGCGTGCTCGGGCGTTATGTCGACCGCTGGCTGCCCGATCCGCAGCGCGGCCTGGGCAGCGACCGCCCGCGCCACCTCGACCCGGTGGCCCTGGCCACGCCGTCGCTGGCGATCAGCTGCGCGGCGCGCGAGGCCCTGCACCAGGCCGACGTGGTGGAGACCATGCTGCGCGGCGCGCTCGACGTGATCCGCAAGAACGACCTCGAGCTCGCGGAGCAGCTGCGGCGCAAGGACGATACGGTCGACGAGCTGTACTCGGCGATCAAGTTCTACCTGACCCAGATCTCGCGCGAATCCTTGTCCGAGCGCGAGGGCCGGCGCTGGGGTGACGTGCTCTCGTTCACGATCAACATGGAGCAGGTGGGCGACATCATCGAGCGCGTGTTGCAGGACGTCGAGGACAAGAAGATCCGCAAGAACCGCAGCTTCTCCGAAGCCGGCATGGCCGAGATCTGCCACCTGCACGAGCGCCTGCTCGCCAACCTGCGCCTGGCGATGAGCGTCTTCCTCGACGGCCACGTGCGCGACGCGCAGAAGCTGCTCGAGGAAAAGGCGCGCTTTCGCGACCTGGAGCACGAGTACGCGGCCAACCACATCGGGCGCCTGCAGGACAACACCGCGCAGAGCATCGAGACCAGCTCGCTGCACCTGGACCTGATCAGCGAGTTGAAACGCATCAATTCCCACCTCTGCTCGATCGCCTACCCGATCCTCGAGTCGGCCGGCGCGCTGTCGGCGACGCGCTTGCGCAAGTCGCAGCTGGCCGGCATGGAAGACGCGTGAGCCTGTCCCTGCCTGACATCGAGGCCCTGTTCGCGCGCCGCGGCGCCGAGCAGTACAGCGGCGAGCCGGTGACGCAACTCGAGCACGCGCTGCAATGCGCCACGCTGGCCGAGGCCGAAGGCGCCGACAACGAACTGGTCACCGCCGCGCTGCTGCACGACCTCGGCCACCTGACGCAGGACCTCGGCGAGAGCCCCACGCTGCGCGGCCTCGACGACCGCCACCAGCATGCCGCGCTGCCCCATCTCAAGGGCCGGTTCCCGGCGCGCGTGCTCGGCGCGATCGGCCTGCACGTCGACGCCAAACGCTACCTCTGCGCCACGCGGCCGGGCTACCACGGCGCCCTGTCCGAAGACTCCAAGCGCAGCCTGCTGCTGCAGGGCGGCGTGTTCGATGCCGCGCAGGCCGCGGCCTTCATCGCGCTTGCCGGCGCGGCCGACGCGGTGCGGGTGCGGGTGTGGGACGACCTGGCGAAGTCCCCTTCGATGGTCACGCCGCCACTGGCGCACTTCCTCGAACGGGCGCGGCGCGTTGTCGTGGCGTAGTTTGTCCGCGCGTGCTGGTGCGGCTGCGGGGTCGGCGGCGCGGTTTGCCGCGGAAAGCCTCGACGCGGGTTGCAGTGCGGGGGCGGTGCCTGCGAGCGCAGGCCAGCATTCGCGGTCGCCATGGCGCGTGCATGGAGAAGAAGGCGTTGAAGAGGCAACAGTCGCGTTCCTCGGTGGCCGCCCGCGAGGCAGGCCGGAGAACGCAGGTACCGCCCGCGCGCTGCCGCAGCGACGCAAGCACGCGCGAACAAGGACCACATGACCCTCACCTGGCCCCTCGTCGCCGCCGTCCTCTTCGGCGCTTTGCTGCACGCGGCCTGGAATGCCTTGGTCAAGTCCTCGGGCGACAAGCCGCTCGACACCGCCCTCGTGCACAGCCTGGGCGCGCTGGTCGCGTTGCCGTTCGCGCTGATCGTCGGCCCGCCCTCGGCGGCGGCCTGGCCCTTCATCGCCGCGTCGCTGGTCATCCACGTCGGCTACTACATCGCGCTGGCCGGGGCCTATCAGCATGGCGAGCTCGGCCTGACCTACCCGATCATGCGCGGCTTCGCGCCGCTGCTGGTCGCGCTGGGCAGCGCGGCCGTCATCGGCGAGGCGCCGAGCGCGGCCGCCTGGGTCGGCATCGTCGGCATCACTGCCGGCGTCGCGCTGGTGGGCCTGGCCCACCCGGGCGAGGCCTTGCACCATGGCAAGGCGCTCGCCTTCGCGTTCGCCAATGCCGCGATCATTGCGGTCTACACCTTCGTCGACGGTCTGGGCGTGCGCACCGAGGCCGCGGCGGGCGGCGAGACGCTGCGCTACGTGCTGTGGCTTTTCGTGCTCGATGGTTTGCCCTACCCGCTGCTGGTCTGGTGGCGCCGTGGGCCCGAGGGGCGGCGCGCGATCGCGGCCTATGCGCGTGCGCGCTGGCCGTTGGCCGCGCTGGGCGGCAGCGCGTCGATCGGCTCCTACGCGATCGCGCTGTGGGCGATGACGCGCGCCCCGGTGGCCAGCGTGGCGGCGCTGCGCGAAACCTCGGTGCTGTTCGCGGCCGTGATCGGCACCCTGGTGCTCAAGGAGAAGTTCGGCCTGCAGCGCGCGCTCGGCACCGCGGTCCTCGTCGCCGGCGTGATCGCCCTGCGCTTCGGCTGAGCCGCCGGCCGGCGCGCCGGCGTCGTCATGCATGGATTGGCATGGCCCGTTCTAGAAAGCGCATTGGCATTGCATGGCGCAGGCCGCTAGCCTCGCCGCTCGAACCCGATGCGCGCCGCACGAGCGCCACGAAAGGAGACACGGCGATGACCGCTGCGGAGACCGCGCGATGAGCCTGGGCTTCGCCATCGTCGACGCGCACCAGCATTTCTGGGACCCGACGCGCAACTACCACCCGTGGCTGTGCGACGAACCGCCGGTGCCTTTCCGCTACGGCGACTACCGCAGCCTGCGCCGGCCCTACCTGCCGCCGCAGTACCTCGCCGACGCGGCGCCGTTCGAGGTCTCGCACAGTGTCTACATCGAGACCGAGTGGGATCCGAATGACCCCGTGGGCGAGATGCGCTACGTGCAGACCTTGCGCGCCGAGCACGGCCTGCCGAGCGTCGCCGCCGCGCAAGCCTGGCTCGACCGACCCGACGCGGGCGCGGTGCTCGAAGCGCTCGCCG
>JALHQP010000034.1 GCA_022841885.1 Aquincola sp.
GCCGGGCGAGATCTGCTCGTACTGCTGTTGCCACTGCGGCTGCGCGCGCGCCTGCGCGTCGACGTCGCTGGTGTGCACGCACCACTGCCACGGCGCAGCGTGCGGCGCCAGCACGGTGAAGGGGGATGGTGCGGGCACCGGCATGAGCGGGTCAATGTAGCAGCGCTCGGCCGGCGGCCGCAGATGTGCGAACTCCTGGTGTGGTGCGCCGCGCTGTTCAGTACCTACTGTTCAACGGGGAGGGCGAGGGGCGGTTCCCGACCAGTAGAGCCATCCGCTGTCCTGCTTGCGACGTCCCAAAGGCGCCCGTCGCACCCGCAGGCAGGCGGCCGTGGCCGTGTGGTCATTCGCCACCCAATCGCTTGTCCACCAGCGGAGGCTCAGTGAGCAGACCGACGAACCGCTTGGCGCCGACGTCGACGCACGGGCTTCCTCTGTTCCGACATCGCAGTCATTCCGGTGACTCAATCGCTTGGCCGTGTCGCGCCCCAGCGCGTGTTGCAGGTCCACAGCCCGGACGGGCTGAATGCGCGCTGCGCTGGCAGTTGAGGTTCCAACGGTAGTTCCCAAGCGTCGCCGAGTCTTGCCGCCATACGCCAGTCCGTACGCACGAAGCGCACCCCGGGGCGCGGCAAGGCGACCTTCTGGACCTTGTCCGCCGCCGCGAAAGTCGGCGTGCAGCTTGCCAGGCTCAACATTGCACCACCGCCACAACCTGTCCTTCGTGGACCGAGTCGCCCTCTGCAACGAGCATTTCGGCAACGGTCCCGTTGCGCTCGGCCACAACGGGGATCTCCATCTTCATGGACTCCACCACCAGGACGGTGTCGCCCTCTGCGACGGCGGAGCCAGCGGGAAGCAGGACCTTCCAGACCGTGCCGGTGACTTCCGATTTCAACTTTTCGCGAGTCATGAGTCCTAATCTCCTGAGGCCAGCAGGTCGGCGCGGTGACGATCGACGAAGTCCGTGGAGATGTCGCCCGTGCGATACGCGTTGCTCGTGAGGGTCCGCTGCAGGAATGACTTGTTGGTCTCCAGACCTTCGACGTGCAATTGCGCCAGCGCCGTGAGCATGCTACCGCCGCGTCCAGCATGCGCTGTCGCACCTGTGCGGGCAGCCCGGGTGCAGGACTCTCCTCGATGACCTTCTGGAAACGGCGCTGAATCGAGCAGTCACGCTCGAACACGTGCAGAGCACGACCGTCGCCGTAACCGAAAACCTGCACCTCGACGTGCCGGGAACTTTCGATAAAGCGTTCGAGATAGACGGTACAGTCGCCGAACGCTCGTGTCGCCATCTGCTGCGTCGCTTCCACGGCCTCTCGCAGCTCCCGAGCCGACCGTACCGCGCGCATGCCGATGCCGCCACCGTCTGCAGCCGCCTTGACCAGGAGGGGATATCCCACGGCGGCGGCAACTTCGTGGATCTCACTCGAGTCGCCGATGGGGATCCGGCGGCTGCCGGCCAGCACGGGGACGCCAGCGGCCTGCGCGATCTGCCGCGCACGCTCCTTCTCGCCCATGGCGCGAGTGCCCTCGGGCGTGGGGCCGACCCAGACGAGGCTCGCCTCCTCAGTGCTGCGTGCGAAGTCGGCATTCTCGGACAGGAAGCCGTAGCCGGGATGGATCGCATCGGCGCCCGTGCGGGCCGCCGCCTGCAAGATGCGGGCGCCGTCCAGGTCGCTTTGCAGCGGCGCAGACTCGCCGATGGCGACCCTCTCGTCCATCATCCGTACGCGCAGAGCGTCACGATCCGCCTCTGAATGGACCGCGACCGTGGTCAGGCCCAACTCGCGACAGCTCCGCGCGATGCGACAGGCGATCTCACCCCGGTTCGCGACGAGCACCTTCTTCATCGGACGGTCCCTACACGGTCGGCTGCAGCCGACTGATCGCGATCTCCTCGTCGCCGAAGACCTCGGCGCGTGTCAGCCGGCCACTGGCTGTGTCGAGCATGCGCGTCAGCAGGCGCGCGCCGGCGCGCTCGAGCGCCTCGCCGGCAAGCATGGTGCTGACGTCAACGTCCACGTTGTCCGCCAGGCGCTTCGCCGTCCGAGGATTTCCAGTGATCTTCAGCGTCGGCGCAATCGGGCAGCCCATGATGTTCATCTGTCCCGTCGTAAACACGATCATCTGTGCGCCGCCGGCCGCCAGCCCCGTCATCGATTCGGCCGCCGGAGCCGCGGTGTCCATCAGGTACAAGCCCTTTCCGGTGGCGCGCTGCCCGTAGGCCAATACATCCTCAATCGCCCTGCTGCCGCCCTTGATGATGGCTCCCAGTGACTTCTCCTCGATGCTGCTGATACCGCCCCGGATGTTGTCGGGCACCGGGTTTGCGCCGCGGATGTCGACGCCGCGCGCCCGCGCGTCGTCCTCGATCCTGCGCACAGCCGCGTAGATCGCGTCAGCGACTTCCGGGGCGCGCGCGCGGCGCGCGAGAACGCTCTCCGCGCCCATCCATTCCGATGTCTCCGACAGGTAGACCACGCCACCGGCATCAACCACACGGTCGGCCGCCCAGCCGAGCGCCGGGTTGGATGCGATGCCGGAGGTGGTGTCCGTGCCGCCGCACTCCACGCCGAGCACGAGCTCCGACAGGGACACCTCCAGTGGCCGCTGCCCTGATGCCTCCTCGACCATGGGTGCAAGCAGACGCATTCCGCGCGCGATCGAGGCGACAGTGCCGCCTTCGTCCTGCACGCTGATAGAGGCGACCGGCTTGCCGCTCGCCGCTACCGCCTCGGCCATGCGCTGCGCCGACACGGCCTCCAGGCTCACGACCAGCACCGCCGCGACGTTGGGATTGCTGGCGATCCCAACCTGCGTGCGGCGGAACAGCTCGTCGTCCGGACCGAACTGCCCGCGTCCGTACCAAACCGGCAGCGGCAGCGTGCCCCGCACGAGCTGCGCGAGGTGGCGAACAATGCCATTGCAGTTGTCCATCACCGACAGGATCGCGACGTGGTTGCGGATGCCGACACGGCCATCGCTGCGGCGGAAGCCAAGAAACGTGTCCTTCACAAACCGTCCTCCTGCGTCACGCAGTCGCCACGGCCACGCTGGCTTGCGAGGTTGTGTACGTGCACGAGGCCGCCGCTGAGGACGTCGCATGCCGCGAGCCCGATCGACTCGCCATACTTGGTCACCTGCTGTCCCGCGGCTATGCGGGTAAGCGCGATCTTGTGGCCGAACGGAATCGGCTCTGCAGCGACCACGCGGGCGCCTGCCGTCTGGACCGTCTCGCCCTCCGCGATGTCCACCAGCGCCGTGGCGACGTTGTCCTGCGGATGCAAGAAAGCGGCATTCAGTTCCATTTGTCCTCCGGAACGGTGGCGCTGATCAGTGCCGCCAGCATCGGGCCGGTGCTCGGCGCGTCGGGTAGCGTGCGCAGTGCCTGAAGCAGCCGCGTGGCTGCCGCATTGCCCACGGCAGGCAGCGTGCAGGCTAGGAACTTCGCGGCCATCCGCGTGTCGTTCATCGGATTGCCGGGACTGCCCAGGTTGTGGGCGACGTAGGCTTCGTGCACCGCGCCGCCCCGCAGGCGGACACGCACCCGGGCGGGAAACGAGGCCGGATATTGGGGCAGATCCATCACCCGATACGTGACACGAGCTGCGATGGCCGCCGCGCGCGGGTCGCGGCGCGCCGCCTCTCCGAATGAGTTGGCATCCAATGCGCCATCGATCAGCGCTCGGGCCATGCAGTACGGGGCCGAGAAGCGCGCGGCATAAGGCGTGCGGACTGCAAGTTTCTCGCCGCGCGGCTCGTAGACAAGCTCGGCGTAGAGTTCGGGAACGTCACACGCGATCTCTTCTATGTCATCGATTCCATCCGCACTCACGGCGCCTGCGGCGCGCAGTTCGAGCATCGCCTGCACCTGCGGATGAACGCACAGACACGCGGGGTAGGGCTTTGGGCTCATCAGGTCCACTTCCCAGGGGGAGCCGATTGCTGCGTCGACCTCCGCGGAGTCCACTTCCGTTCGGGCGAAGGAGCGGAATACGCCGTAGCGGCCCTCGAACACGGACGCAGGACCGCTCATTCCCGCCTTCGCGAGTCGCGCGGCGCGGATGCCGGCCAGTGCGGACCAGCCTGGATGCATTTGTTTCGCGTCGCTTCCGTCAGCCAGGAACTCCATCAGGCCCGATGCCATGCTGCCTGCAATGCCGAAGGCGTTCAGCGCCTGCGCGTTGGTCAGCCCAAGAAGGCGCGCCGCGATGGCGGTCGTGGCGAACGTGCCAAGCACCCCCGTCGACTGGAAGCCGTGGCGCTGGAATGCGCCAGGGGCGAGCCGCCCCAGGCGCGCGGCCACGTCGTAGCCGACAACGGCTGCTGCGAGCATTTCGCGTGGAGATGCACCTGTGACCTGTGCAAGCGCAAGTGCCGTGGGGACGACCAGCGCGCTTGAATGCATGACCGCGGGCGCATGCAGGTCGTCGAAGTCCATCGCATGCGAGAGCATCCCGTTCGCGAGGACTGCGTCATCGATGGCCGCCGAGAAACCCGTTCCCCACACCAGCACCGGGCCAGGGACGGACTCACGGGCGGCGCGCACCCCGGAGGTGCCTGCGCCCTGCGCCAGCGCCCCGAGTGCCACGCCGACCGTGTCTTCCATGCACAGCGCCGCGCGCGCCAGAGTCGGCTGTGGAATGTCCGATGCGGGCAGCCCGTGCCATCGGCCAACAAGTAGTTGCGCGATGGTGGTCATGAGGCAGCTCGCCCGATGCACCTGAGCTCAAAACGACTGCCGGCTTCGCACCGTAGTACGGCGCGGCCGAAGGGGCCGAGGTGCAAGACCCCGTCCAGCGCGTGCGCTACGACGCGGGCCCAACCGCGCAGACTGGGGCCATACGGGTTGATGATTTCGCAGAGCGCGCCATCCCGGACGCGGAGAAGCTTCGCGGCCGCCGGCGATATCTCGAAGATCCGCCGCGCCCCTTGGTACAGATCTTCATCGGCAACCACGATCGGGAGCATCACCCGTGTTTCCTGCAACTCTTGCCGTCGTCTGAGCGTTGCGCGTTCATCCACCCCACCGGAGTCCGTCATCACCACGCCGAATCGCTCGCGGGCGAAGTCCTTGCTCGTGAAGCCGACCGCGACGTCCGCAGCGACAACGGCAGGATCACGCTCCGTCGGCTCACCCCAGCCGCCGCCGCCAGCAGTCTCCATGCGCACCATGTCGCCCGGCTGCAGCGGGAACGCTGCGATCTTGCCGGGGATGGGTGAGGCGGGAACGACATCGCCATCGCGCAGCACGACGAAGCGGTTGCCAAGTCCGGCACCCGCACCCGCGACTCCGTACGGTGGGATCGTGTTGCGATCCGAGAGCACGGATAGCACCGCGCCAGCTTCGAGGACACGGATGTCACGCCTCATGCCGCAGCCGCCCCTGAAGCGCCCATTGCCATGCGAATCCTGGCGGATCGCAAGCTGCTCAACGATCAACGGCATCTCGCTTTCGATCACTTCAGCCGAGCCGATGGAGTTGAAGTCGCCTTCCGTGTACGTTCGCGTGGCGTGGCTGCCGTCGCCCTGCTGCGTGGCGGCCGTACCGCCCGCGGGGTACTCGTAGAACAAGTAGAACCGGCGCCCGCTGCGGGTCGCCGCGTCGCCTGCGATCGAGATGTGATTCCCCGTGCCCTTCAGGTCGCCCACCATCTTGCTCGGTACGGCTTGACCCAGCGCGCCGGCGATCAGGGAGTCCAGCAGCGTCTTCACCTCTACAGAGCCCGCGCACGCGACCGGCGGTCGTGCGTTGATGAAGGTCCCTTCAGGGGCTTGCACGCGGATGGGCTGGAACGAACCGTGGTTGATGGGCGTGTCAGGGTCCAGGAACGCCTTGAGGATCGTGCCTGCCGAGTTGATCGCCATTGCGGGGCCCACATTCGTGGGACCCGGCGTCTGGGGCGACGCGTCCCAGAAGTCGACGTCGATCCAGTCCTCGTGGACCGTCATGCGCAGCCGTGCCACCAGCGGTTCGTCGGTATGGCCGTTGCTCTCCACGTAGCCTTCGGTGCAATAGACCCCCTTGGGGCAGCCGCGGATACGCTGCCGCATCACGGTATCGGCATTGGCGATCAGCGTGTCGGTGGCCTCCTGAAGCGTTCGCGCACCGAACCGGTCCGACAGGCGTCGCAGGTGTTCGGCCGCCTTCGCTGCGGCCCCCATCATCGTCTGGAAGTCACCGCGCCGCTCGGTCGCGCCGCGCATGTTGGCGAACAGCAGCTCCATCAGCTCACCGTGCAGGCTCCCGCCGCTGGCAATGCGGGTCGGCGGGATGCGGACGCCTTCCTGATAGATCTCGGTCGCCCGGCCCGAGATGCTGCCCGGCGTCATTCCCCCCACGTCGCCCCAGTGGCTGCGTACAGCTGCGAAGGCGAGCAGCTCGCCGTCCACGAAAACGGGCTGCAGAAGCAGGATGTCGTTCAGGTGCGTGCCACCTGTGTACGGGTCGTTGTGCAGGAACGCATCGCCGTCGTGGATGTCACTGTCGTACCGGCGCAATATCTCAGCCGCTGAGTGCGGCACGGCGAAGATGTGGATCGGGTTGTCGTCGAGCGACTGGGCGAGCAACTTGCCGTCACGGGTGAGGAGTGCACAGGAAAAGTCGTGTCCCTCGTAGATGATCGAGGAGAACGACGCGTGGATCACGTTGGCTCTCATCTCGTTCACGACAGCGACCATCGACTCGCGGATCAACTCGAATTCGCCGAAGCGTGCCATGGGGACGACTCCTCCTCAGGCAGAGTGAAAGGTACTGAAGGTGCGTGACGCGGTGCGCCGGTAGTCCTGCGAACGCATGAACTGCTCGTCCACCGTGATGCCGAGTCCAGGCTTCGTCGGCAGCTGGATGTAGCCGTTCACAGGCCCGAGCGCGTCCGGCGCAATCCTCCGGGAGATCTCCTCCAGCGGCACGAAGTACTCGGTGAGCAGGAAGTTCGGCATCCCCGCCGAAGCCTGCACCGTGGCGGCCAGTGCAAGCGACGTGGAGTTGTAGTTGTGCGGCGACACGCCCACAAGATACGGCTCGGCCATGGCTGCGATGTCGCGAAGCTCGAGAATGCCGCCGACGTTGGATACATCGGGGTTGATGATGTCCGCAGCGCGGCGCTCGAACACGCCCCGGAACGCCGATTTGGTGTAGAGCTCCTCGCCGGTCACGACCGGCGTATTGATGCGCCCCCGGATCTCGGCCATGGCCTCCAGGTTGTGCGCCTGACACGGCTCCTCGAACCAGTAGATGCCATGCTCCTCGTAGCGCCGCGCGAGCTCGATGGCCTGTGTCGGTGCGAGTCGGCGATGGTTGTCGATGAGGATGTCGATGCCGTCGCCAACGGCTTTGCGGACCTCTGACAGGACGCGCACGGCGAGGTCCATCTGCTCACGGGCAATGAAGGTGCGCCAGGGTTTGGGCAGTGGATCCATCTTGATGGCGTTGAAGCCCTTCGCAACAACGGCCGCCGCCGCTGCAGCATGGTCGCAGGGTTCCACCAAGCCGTAAGCCCAGCCGTTGGCATAGACGCGGAATCGCTGGCGGACAGGCCCGCCCAAGAGGTTGTATACAGGTTGGCACAAGGTGCGGCCAGCGGCGTCCCACATCGCCTGTTCGAGTGCGCTCAGAGCGGCGTAGAACTCCAGCGAGCCGCGACGCTGCGCGTAGTCGTCGAACGCGATCTGGCAGAAGTTCCTGATGCCGAACACGCTACGGCCGGTAGCGCACCGGGCCAGCTCGGTAAGTTGCTCGACGATCGCGCGATCGCGGTCGTATTGCGTGTAAGCCTCGCCCCAGCCCGCAACGCCGTCGGCGGTTTCCACGCGGACGAAGACCAAGTTCTTGCGCCAGTCGGGATTGACGACGAAGACCTCGACTCGCTCGATCCCGGAGCCAGTCACCTTCCCTTCGCGCACGACGGCTTGCTGCAGCTCGTTGTTCACGAGTCGGTCGCTTCGGCGAGCGCAGCGTCTATCGCTTCACAGGAACGGTCGATCTGTGCGTCTGTGATCACGAGGGGGGGCGTGATGCGCAGGATGTTCCCATTCACGCCCGTCGTGGAGATCAGCACGCCACGCTCCACCAGGCCCTTCTCGATCTTCTTCGCCGCCTCAGCCACGGGGGCTTGCGTTGCCGGTTCGACGATCTCGATGCCGATCATCAGGCCCTTGCCTCGCACGTCGCCGAGGATCGGGCGCTTCTTCTGAATCGCTTTCAGGTTCTTCATGTACCGGTCCCCCCCCGACGCAGCGCGCTCCAGCAACCGCTCGCCCTCGATCACGTCGAGCACCGCATGTGCCGCGGCGATGCCGATCTGATTCTTCGCGCCGTAGGTCGTGAAGTGATCCGGCGGCTCGAACGCCGTCCCGAGCGTCTCGGTCGCCATGAAGCCGCCCAGAGGCACGCCGCCGCCGATGGTCTTGGCGAACGTCACGATGTCCGGCTGGGTCCCATACCAGTCGTGGGCGAACCACTTGCCGGTGCGGCCGAATCCCACAAACACTTCGTCGTGGATCAGCGTCACCTTGTACGAGTGGAGGATGTCGCCGACCTTCTTCCAGTAGGTATCGGGCGGGACGATGACACCGCCGACGCCGAGTATGGGCTCGGCGATCATCACGGCGGCCTCTCCGGGCACGCGCGTCTTGATGGCGTCTGCGACCGCATCGGCGCACTTGGCGCCACAAGTGTCGGGCTTGGCACCGAACGGGCAGCGGTAGCAGTAGGGCGCGGGGACATGAGCGATGCCGGGAAACGTGCCGAAGGTACCCATGCCGCGCTTCTGCTTCGAGATGCCCGTGAGCGCGGAGGTGAGGCACAGGCGGCCATGGAAGCCGTGGTCGAATGCGATGATCCCGTAGCCCTGCTTGCGGGTGTTAAAGGCGTGCTTTAGGCTTGCCTTGATCGCGCCCTCGTTCGACTCGGCGCCGCTGTTGGCGAAGAAGGTGCGCGTGAGCCGGCCCCCGGTGAGCGCCGAGAGCCGCTCGGCGAGCGTGAGCGTGAGGCGGCTGTGGTAGCGGCCCGGCACCTGCAGGAGCCGGTCGGCCTGCGACTTGATCGCAGCCACGACCTTCGGATGACAGTGCCCTACGCTTGCGACCCCAGGGCCGCCTTCGAGGTCGATGAAGCTCCGGCCGTCCTCGTCGAACACTTCGGCGCCGGCGCCCGTGGCCACGACGGGTTCGATGTTCTGGTTGACGACGAGGTATCGGTTCAGCTCGCTCACTTCTCGCATCGACTGCTCCTTGTAGTCATTGGTCGGCATACGCACTCGGCGGGGGCGCATCAGGTGTTGTGCTTCCGGGGGCGTCCGCGCTTGCGTGGCTGAAGCGGCTCCGGCTGGTCCACGGTGGCCAGGAAGCGGTCGCGCCCCGCTAGCACATGTTGCTCGAACAGGCGCCCGGCGAGTTCCGGGTTGCGATCGCACAGCGCGGCGAAGATCGCGCGGTGCTCCTCGTTGGAGGCCTGCATGCTGCCCGACGAACGCAGACCGCGAAGGCGATACAGACGCAACTCCTTGCCGAGCGACGAATCGAGCTGCGCCAGCCGAAGGTTGTCGCTCAGCGCGAAGACGCGCTGGTGGAATTCGAGGTTGAGAGGCAGGTACTCGTCGGCCGATCCGGCCGTGTGCATCCGCTCGATCAGGTCGCCGAGGACCTGAACGGAACCCGGTGTCATCCGCCGAGCCGCTTCGGACGCCGCAAGTCGGGCGAGGGCGATACGGATGTCGAAGATCGCCACCACGTCCTTCAGCTTGACGTTGCGCACGAACACTCCGCGGTTGCGGATGATCTCCACGAGCCCGGTCTGCTCCAGAGCGCGCGTGGCTTCGCGCACAGGCGCGCGACTGACCCCGAACCTCTCGGCGATCTGCTTCTCATTGATGCGCGCCCCGGCATTCAATTGGCCGCTCAGGAGCAGTCGCTCGATCTCGAGCTGGATTGCGACACTCAGCGACTGCTCGCTCGGCGCTGCGACACTCTGCTCTGTCATGCTGCGTGTCTCAAAGAGGCGCCGATCTACTGCGAGAACACGACGAGCCGCTGTTCGGTCATCTCCTGGATCGAATAGCGTGGACCTTCGCGTCCCAGGCCACTGTTGCGGATGCCGCCGTAGGGCACCTGGTCCGGACGGAACGTGGATGTTCCATTCACGATCACGCCGCCGCATTCAATTTCCCGGATCGCACGGAAGGCAGCGGCCAGCGACGCGGTGAAGATTCCGCAATTGAGCCCAAATCCGCTCGCATTGATCCAGCGGATCGGCTCGTCGAGTTCGCTGAAGGGACGAATGACGATCACCGGTCCGAAGATCTCCTGGCAAACCACTTTCATGTCTTCGCGCACGTCGATGACAACCGTCGGTTCGATGAAGGCGCCCCGGCGTCCACCGCCGCAAAGCGAGCGAGCGCCGGCGCGCTGGGCTTCCTGCAGCCAGGACTCGATGCGAATGGCGGACGCCTCGTTGATCACGGGGCCGACATCGGTCGCCGGATCGAGTGGGTCGCCCACCCGCAGCTTGCATACCGCGGCCACGTGCAGGTCGAGGAACCGCTCCAGCACCCCCCGGTGCACGAACAGGTTCTGCACAGAGATGCAGCTCTGTCCGGCCAGACGCGTGCCGTGCAACGCGGTCATGTTGGCGGCCCTCTCGATGTCGGCGTCGGCGTGGACGATGTTGGGTCCCAGGCCTCCGAGCTCCAGCAGCACGCGCCGCATCCCGGCGGCCTGCCTCACCGCGGCACCGCCGCGAGTGCTGCCGGTGAAGGTGATGAAGTCGACGTCGGAATTTGCTACCAGCGCCTCGCCCGTGGCCGTCCGCCCATGCAACAGGTTCACGGCTCCCGCCGGCGCGCCCGCCTGGGCGAACATCTCGACCAGCAGCTTCGCGGAGGTCGGCGCCTCAGGTGCCGACTTCAAGACCGTCGCATTGCCCGCGGCGAAGGAGGGCCCAAGCTTGTGGCAGGCGAGATTGAATGGCGCATTGAACGGCACGATCGCGCCGACCACGCCCACGGGAAAGCGCAGCATCAGCGCCAGCTTGCCGACACCCGCCGGGCTGCCGTCCAGCGGCACGTGTTCGCCCTGGATGCGGATCGCTTCGTCTGCACACAGTCCCAGCGTCTCGCTGGCCCGACGAACTTCCTCGCGGGTATCACGCAGGACCTTGCCGGTCTCGCGCGTTATCGCCGTTGCGATTTCTTCTAGGCGCTCGACGGTCGCTGCCTGGACTCGCCGAAGCAGCGCAGCGCGCTCATAGGGTGGGATGGCATGCACCGCCGGCTTGGCTCTGACTGCGGCAGAGACTGCCTCGTTCACCATGGCAGGCGTTGCCTCAAGGGCACGCGTGACGACCTGACCGCTTTGAGGGGCAACGACGTCCACCGGCGTGCCGTCGTCTGGCCAGTGGCCCTCTATGTGGCAGCGCACGAGCGATTGGGTCATGTCGGATCCTTCGTGGAGGTCGTGGGTTCGCCCCGCCATTCACACAACAGGGCCTTCGATTCGTGGACAACCGCCTGCCAGCCGGCGGGCAGGAAGCTCGTGGCGCCGAAGTCCTCGATCATCGCGGGGCCCGCAATGACGTCGCCGGTCCCGCAGCTCGCGCGGTCGATCACTCGCGACTCGCGCCACTGCCGGCCATCGAACACCTGACGCGACGCGAACCGCTGGCCGGTTGGCTTTTGCGCGAGATGCGAGTAGGTTTCATCGAAGTCGAGCGGCGGCTTGTCCGCGTCACCGCTGGCGGCGACACGCACCACCGTGACTTCGACCGCGCTGGACTCGCTCGCGTAGCCGAACGTCTCGCGATGGCGCGCATGGAAGCGCTGCGCAAGCGCATCGGCATCATCGAGGTGCGCGACCCACGGGATCGCAAGCGTGAACGACTGGCCCGCATAGCGCATGTCCAGAGTGCAGCTGTGGGCGCGATCGGCCGGCGCGATACCTTCGTCCGCGAGGTAGGCGTGGCCGCGTTCGGCCAGCCCCTCCGCCACTTGGCGCATAGCGACGATCGCGTCGACGCCGACCGTCCCCGACCATGGCGCGCTGAAGTCGCGGCGGAAGTCGGCGCACATCTGCCCCAAGGCCGAGATGTGGCCGGGGAAGGGGGGCACGATCACGCGCCGCATGCCCAGCTCCATGGCGACCAGGAAGGCATGCAGCGGCCCGGCGCCTCCGTAAGGTACGAGCGCGAACTCGCGCGGGTCGAAGCCGCGATGCACCGAAATCTCGCGGACGGCCGCCGCCATCTTGGAGACGGCGAGGTCGATGGCCGCGGCGGCGAGCGTCACCGGGTCTGCCGGCACTCCATCCGGCGCCAGTTGAGGACGCAGGCCGTCGAACGCCGCTCGGGCGGCGCCAGCATCCAAGCGCAAGTCGCTGGCGATCGCATGTTCAGTGGGAAGCCTGCCCAGAAGCACGTTCGCATCTGAGATCGTCGGCCGCGTCCCTCCACGGCCGTAGCAGGCCGGGCCGGGGAAAGCTGCTGCACTCTCCGGGCCGACATCCATGGTCCGGTCGGCGCGGGCGTGCACGATGCTGCCGCCGCCGGCACCGATGGTGTGGATGTCCACCTGCGGCACCCGCAGAGGATAGGCGTAGACTTGATTGTCGTAGGAAAGACGTGGCTGCCCGCCGTGCACCAGCGCGACGTCGGTGCTGGTGCCGCCCATGTCGAAAGTAATGAAATCGGCGACGCCGAGCTTGCGCCCGAGCGCCATCGCCGCGATGGTGCCGCCTACGGGGCCCGATAGGAATGTGCCCACGACGTAGCGGGAGGCCTGCTCGAAGCTCATGGTGCCGCCGTTGGAGCCCATGATCCCGAGCGGCACGTGCACGTGCCGCTCGCGTAGCGCGTCTTTCAGCGCGCCCAGGTAGCGCTGCATGGTCGGCATGAGGTAAGCGTTAAGCACGCAAGTCGACGTGCGCTCGTACTCACCACGTTCCCGCACGATCTCGGTCGACGCGACGACGGGCATACCAGCTAGCGCTCGCGCTAGGATGTCGCGGACCGTAGCCTCCTGCGAGGGGTTGCGGTGCGCATTGACCAGGCAGACGGCGACCGCCTGAACGTCGAGCCGGCGGATCTGCTCCGCAACGTCTAGCACGGCCGACTCTTCGACCGGGCGAAGCACAACGCCTTGTGCTGTCATGCGCTCGGCGAGTTCGAACCGTCGGTCGCGCGGCACCAGTGGCGGTGTGCGCTTAAAGAACATGTCGAACAGGCCGCCGAGCAGGCGACGTGTGCGCCCGACTTCCAGAACGTCGCGAAATCCCTTGGTCGTGACAAGCGCAGTGCGAGCACCCTTGAGCTCGAGCAGTGCATTGGTGGCGATGGTCGTGCCGTGTGCCACGCGCTGCACATCGCCGCCGGCCACGCCCAAGCTGTCAAGCGCTGCCACGATGCCTCGCCATTGCTCGCCGGGATAGGAGGGCACCTTGTCGACGCGATAGCGGCTCGTCCGCCGGTCGAAGCAGACGATGTCGGTGAAGGTGCCACCCACGTCGACGCCGATCAGAACCATGCAATCTCCCGCGTCATAAATCGGCATCTTAGTCGACACTTCCGCGAATGAGAACCCCCAGTCAAAGTGGACTACCACCAGCAGTTACCCTAGGTGGACTCGACAGGATCGCACCCTCACAATTGTCGACACTGAGCTGGGTCTTCGCCTGACAGGTGCAAGGCAGGCTGGGTCGGAGGCAAGGAGATTCCGGTGACTATTGCCGACAACGCAGGCGAGATCGCCTCAGCCAATGCGCGGACGGCGGTTCTCACGCGGTCGCCAGCCGCAGCAGCGGCGGATGCCGGGGCGGAAATGGTCCGGATCGACGGGCTGCGCAAGCGCTTCGGCGGCGTCGAGGTCCTGAAGGGAATCGACCTGGCTGTCCGAAAGGGTGAAGCCGTCTCCGTGATCGGCCCGAGCGGTTCGGGCAAGAGCACGATGCTCCGCTGCATCAACTTCCTCGAGCAGCCGGATGCCGGCGCGATCCACATTGATGGCCAACTGCTCGGTTACGAAGAGCGAAACGGCCGGCGCGTACCGATGAGGGCCGCGCGCCTCAACGCGCTGCGCGCGGAGATGGGCATGGTGTTCCAGCACTTCAACCTGTGGCCCCACATGACCGTGTTGCAGAACCTCATCGAAGCGCCCATGCGCGTGCGCGCGCGCGGCAAGGACGAAGCCATCGCGACGGCGCGCGAACTGCTGCGCAAGGTGGGGTTGGCTGAAAAGGAGCGGGAGTACCCGATGCGGTTGTCCGGGGGGCAGCAGCAGCGCGTCGCGATCGCCCGGGCGCTCGCGATGGACCCCAAGATCATGCTGTTCGACGAGGTCACATCCGCCCTCGACCCGGAACTCGTCGGCGAAGTTCTGCAATTGATGCAGCAGCTGGCGCGCGGCGGCATGACCATGATCGTCGTCACCCACGAGATGGACTTTGCGCGCCAGGTCTGCGACCGCGTGGTCTTTATGGACCAGGGGCAGATCGTGGAGGCGGGCCCGCCAGAAGTGGTCTTCCGCCGACCGAGCGACCCGCGCACCACCCAGTTCCTCAGCCGCGTGCTGCACCGGCTGGGAGATTCCGGGCCGTGAGGCCGTCAGTGTATGCGGCAGCAACCACCTGAAGGAGAAGCGATGGAGATCGGAAAGTTCGGCCGCCTGTGCGGTCTGCTCGCGAGTCTGACCCTGGCGGTGCCGGCGTTCGCGCAGGGCAGCGACAAGTGCAATACGGTGGACAAGGTCCGCGCCAAGGGCGGCTGGGACATCGTCACCCAGGTGCCACAGTTCGAGCCCTACTGGTTCGCCGACGACAAGGGTAATCTGCAAGGCATGGACCACGACATGCTGGTGGAGGTCAACAAGATCCTCAACATCCCGACGACCCGGTACACCCAGGTCGCCTGGGCTGGCGTACTGCCAGCACTGCAGTCCGGAAAGAGCGACTTCGTCCCCTTGGCGGTTGCCGTCACTGAAGCGCGCAGGAAGACATTCGCGTTCGCCTACCCGGAGGGCGACAACTCCATCGTCGTCATGACGCGGACCGACACCGGCATCAAGGGCCCCAATGACTTGATCGGCAAGACGGTGGGCGTCCAGATCGGATCCGCCGGCGAAGCGACCGCGCTGAAGTTGAAGGAAAGGGCGAAGGCTGGCGGAAAGGACTTCGAGGTCAAGACGTATCAACACAACGTCGACACACTGCTGGACCTTGGCAACCGCCGGATCGACGCCGTGCTGCTGAACGTGGCGCCCGTCTCGGCGTACATGAAGAAGCATCCCGGCAGGTTCGTCAACGCCGGCTTGGCTGACGTGCCGTTGCACGCCTCGTGGGTGTTCCGAAAGGAGGACTTTGGCGCGCCGGGTTGCATCGGCGACGAGGTGAACCGCGCGATCAAGACTCTGCGCGAGCGCGGCACGATCAAGACGCTGCAACTCAAGTGGTTTGGCCACGAGATGTCGCTGCCGGATTACGCCACCTGGAAGAGCGTCGAGTAGGGTGCGATCGGGGCGAACCAAGTGAGCCTTGACCTGCAAGCTCTCTTCGACCTGAGCCAGGTGACCGGCAACGCGGACGTGCTGGTCGCGGGCGCGGTCACCACGCTGAAGCTCTCCGCTCTGTCGATGGTCTTCGCCGCGATCGTCGGCTTGCTGCTGGCAGTACTGCGGTCGTCGCGCCTGCGGGTGGTTGCTGTGGCCAGCCGCGCCTGGATCGAGCTGATCCGTGGCACGCCCCTGTTGGTGCAGATGTACATCCTGTACTACGGCCTTCCGTCATTTGGAGTCACGCTCTCGCCGATGACTGCGGCAGCGCTGGCGCTGGCTATCAACTCGGGCGCGTACATCGGCGAGATCCTTCGCGCAGCGGTGCAAGCTGTACCGCGGGCGCAAAGCGAGAGCAGCCGCGCAGTGGGGATGGGCTTCTTCACGACGCAGATTCGCGTCGTCTACCCGCAAGCCCTGCCGCTGGCGCTGCCTGGTCTCGTCGGCGAGGCGATCGACATCGTGAAGTGGAGTGCCATCGGATCGATCGTCGTCGTGCCCGAAGCAACGCAGGTCGTCGCGCAGATCGTGGCGCAGAGCTATCGAGGCTTCGGGATCATGTTCCTGCTGCTAGCGCTGTTCTATCTTGCCCTCACCGCTTCGCTCGCGGCCTTGAGCAGGAAACTCGAAAAGCGCATGACGCGCTACCGGCAGGGGTTCGCCCATGTCTGAGTTGAACTTCGCGCCCGTCTTCAAGGCGTTCGACCAGCTGCTGGCGGCGGTCATGGTGAGTCTGGGTGTAGGTATCGTCGCCATGGCGCTCGCCCTCGGCGTGGGCACACTGGGGGTGGCGTTGTCCCAAGCCCGCAATTGGGCGGCGAGGCGCCTCGTCCTGGTCTATGTGGATCTGTTTCGCGGCACACCGCTACTCGTCCAGATCCTGGTCTTCTTCTACGGGTCTACGGTCCTGGGGCTACCGGTCTCGCCGTATGTCGCGGGAGTCTTGGCGCTCGCGTTGTACTACGGCGCCTACGTGCTCGAGATCATGCGGGGCGCATTCGAAGGCGTGCCCGCGGGCCAGGCGGATGCGGCCCGCTCGCTCGGGATGAGCGGCGTCCACGTCTTCTGGCGCATCCAGCTGCCGCAGGCGGTCGCGGTCGTCATCTCCCCGCTCGCCGGCCAGTTTGCAAAACTGTTCAAGGCATCGTCCCTCCTGTCCGTAATCGGAGTTGCAGAGCTGACGATGCGCGGCCACGTCGTGATGACCAATACCCTCGCCCCGATTGAGACCTGGATCGTGGTGGCTGGGCTGTACCTCTTTTTCAACACCTTCGTCGTGTTGGGCGCCATCTTGCTCGAGCGTCGCCTCACGGCGGGGCGCAATTGACCACCGGACATCCAAGATGCCATTCGACAGGGAACTCGGCGAACTTGCGGACAGGACGCGCACGGCCGTCGCGATGGGTGGTGAGGAGAAGCTTGCGCGCCGCCGCAGCGAAGGGGTGCTGAACGCGCGCGAGCGGCTCGATCGCCTGCTGGATGCAGACAGCTTTGTCGAGTTCGGCATGTTCGCACGCGGCCTGCGACCGGAAGTGCAGGACCGGTCGCCCGCCGACGGCAAAGTCGCCGGATTCGGCCGTATCGACGGGCGTCCCGTTGGTGTGATCTCGAACGACTTTACGGTGCTGGGGGCGTCCAGCAGCGTCGTCAACGGGAAGAAGATGCGCCATGTACGCGAGACCGCGGACAGGCGCGGCATGCCCCTGGTGCTGCTGGGCGAGTCCTCTGGAGCGCGGATGCCTGACCGGATGGGGGCATCTGGCCGTGCGATCCTGGGTCAGGATCCACTCGAGTTCCGACGACTGCGCGCATCGCCTTGGGTGTCGGCCCTGCTCGGAAGCTGCTACGGCTCATCCACCTGGTATGGCTGCATGTCGGACTTCGTGGTCATGCGCAAAGGCGCGACGATGGCGGTAGCGAGCAGCCGCGTGACCTCGATGGCGATCGGGCAGGAAGTCGATCCGGAAGCGCTCGGCGGCTGGGAACTGCACACGGGCACAACCGGCCTGGTGGATGTCGCCGTCGACAGTGACGAAGAGGCGCTGCACTTGGTGCGTCGCGTGCTTTCTTACCTGCCGTCGCATGCGGGAGAGACGGCGCCCGTAGCGGCCGTGCCGGCCGGCAGTGAAGAGATGTCGCGAACGGTCCTCGACGTGTTTCCGGAGTCGCGGTCTGCCGTCTATGACGTACGCACCGTCATCGGCTGTATCGCCGATCGGGACAGCCTCTTCGAGTTGAAGCCGCGCTGGGGGAAGTCACTTGTGACGGCGCTCGCACGCATGAATGGCCACACGGTCGGCATCATCGCGAACAACCCGAAGTTCAAGGGTGGTGCGATCGATGTCGACGCCATGAACAAGGCGACGTCGTTCCTGGTCTTCTGCGACTCGTTCAACATCCCGCTGGTGTTCTTCGTGGACCAGCCGGGCTTCCTGATCGGTATCGAGGGGGAGAAGCGCGGTGCCCCCGGTCGAATCATGAACTGGATGAATGCGCTATCGCAAGTGACGGTGCCCAAGCTCTCGATCGTGATGCGCAAGAGCTACGGGCAGGCGTACCTCAACATGGGCGGCGGTCGCTACTCGGATGCGCTTGCATGCTGGCCGATGGCGGATCTCGGATTCATGGCCCCGTCGCTCGCGGTGAACGTGCTGCACGGTGTGAAAGAGTCTGAGGATCCCCAGCGATTCGATGAACTGAAGGCCGAGTTGGCGCGTGATACATCCGCGTGGGCGTTGGCAGGCCTCTACGAGGCGCACGAGGTGCTGGATCCACGCGACACGCGACGGTGGCTCATAGAGCTGCTGGCGCTGCACCGCCTCGGCAAGGCCGTCTCGGAGCATCGACTCGCGAACTGGCCGACGAGCTATTGAGCGATGCGCGATTTGATCGGCAAGGCGCGGGCGGCCGGCCGACGCGCCCTCGATGAGTCGCAGGCCAAACAACTCGTGGCGCGGTTCGGTGTGCGTGTGCCGCGGGCGGCTGTGCTTCACCAAGAGGCGGACGTGGACGCCGCAGCGCGCGATCTGCGTGCGCCCTTCGTATTGAAGGCTATGTCCCCGACGTTGCTGCACAAAAGCGACGCCGGAGGGGTCAGGCTCGGGCTTGACTCCGCCATCGCCGTCCGCGATGCGATGCGCGACATGCAGTCCGACCCGCGCCTCGCACCGCATTCTGTCGAAGGCTTTCTGCTGGAAGAGCTGGCGCAGGCCGGCCACGAACTCGCCATCGGTGGACGATGGGATGCGAACTTCGGTCCGGTCGTGATGCTCGGCCTGGGCGGAGTCTTCGTGGAATTGCTGGCCGACGTAAGCTTTCGCCTGTGCCCCATCGAGCGCATCGACGCGCTGGACATGCTCGGCGAATTGCGCGGCTTAGGTGCGCTCGAAGGCGCGCGCGGCGGTGTGGCGGTATCCAAGGATGCGATTGTCGATGTCCTGATGGCGGTGGGGGGGGCGGAGGGCTTGCTCCTTCGCGGGAAAGGCCAAATCGTGGAACTCGACCTGAATCCCGTGATCGTCGGCGCCACGCACGCGACGGCTGTCGACGCGCGCCTCCTGCTTAGCGCGGATCTCGCATGACCAGCGTGTTCGACGCGCTGTTCGAAGCGCGCAGCGTCGGCGTGATCGGGGCGTCGCCAAACGGGGAAGGCCCAGCCAACAACTTCATCGGGTACTTGCGCAGTTGCGGCTTCGATGGGCCCATCTTCCCGATACATCCGAGCGCAGACACCATCGCGGGATACAAGGCTTATCGGTCGCCGGCCGACTTGCCGCAGCAAGTCGACTACCTGTACGTCGCGATCAGTGCGGCACGCGTCCCAGCAGCGCTTGAGAGCGCACGGGGCCGCGCGCGCATCGCGCAGGTGATCTCCAGCGGATTCGGCGAAAGCCAAGACGGATGGCACCTCGAACAGGACCTGCTGAAGGCCGCGCGTAAGGCGGGCATTCGTGTCATCGGGCCGAATTCACTCGGCACGCACGCGCCGCGATGCGGCCTCACGTTCGTCGATCGCGCATTGCGCGACCCGGGCGGCGTCGGTGTGATCTCGCAGAGCGGCGGGCTGGCCGCCGACATGGTGCGCCGGGGACAGGTCCGTGGCGTACGCTTCAGCGGTGTCGTGAGCGTCGGCAACTGCACTGACGTGCGCGTCTCCGAACTGCTCGAGTATCTCGAGGCTGACGTCCACACTCGTGTGATCGGCTTGTACCTCGAGAACGCTGGCGAGGCGTCCGCACTTTTTGCCATCCTGCGCGCGGCGCGCAGCGCAAAGCCTGTGGTGATCCTCGTGGGCGGTCGCACGCGAAGAGGGCAAGCCGCGGCTGCATCGCACACTGGCGCGCTGGCATCAGACTTTCGTCTCTGGCAGGCTCTCGCGCGCCAAACCGGCGCGTGTCTGGTCGCAAGCCTCGACGATTTCGTCGACGCGTTGCTTGCGTTCCAGATGCTCGACCCGCGCTCGGGACAGCCCACGAAACGTGTGGTGCTGTTCGGCAATGGAGGCGGCACCAGCGTACTGGCCACGGACGACTGCGTATGCCAGGGCCTGGATGTCGCGCAATTCGACGAGCCGCTCATCAAGCGCCTTGTTTCGTTGGGGCTTCCGCCGGGTTCAATCGTGAGCAACCCCATCGACGTGCCCGCGAACGCGCTTCGAGCCGGAGATGGAGCAGTCGCGCATCAGATCCTGGAGGAAGTCCTGGCGGCGAGCGTGGCCGATGCCGTCATCATGCACGTTAACCTGACCGTCGTGCTGGGCTACCAGAAGAGCGACCTGCTCGGCAACCTGATCGAAGCCGCCCGCCGCGCGCGGCAGCGACACTCGGGCCGTGCGCACTTCGTCCTGGTGTTGCGTTCCGATGGTGATGCGGAAACGGAGTCGGCGCGGCACCAATGTCGCCATCGGGCACTGGCTGACGGTATCGCTGTCTTCGACGAGCCTGCCGATGCCGCGCGGGCGCTCTCAGCCGTCGGATGGAGGGAAAGCTGGCTTGATCGGCGCAGCGTGCGTCCGGTCCTTGGGGCGAGCGCATGACGGCGCGAATCACGATCGTTGGAGGTGGATTCACTGCCGCCACCCTCGCGATCCAGCTCCTCAGGCGGACCGCGGTGCCGCTCGACATTGCAGTGGTCGAACCCAGGGAGCATCTCGGTCGTGGACTCGCTTACTCAGCCATAGATCCGGACCACCGGCTCAATGGCTCCGTTGACGCCCATTGCGTCGACCCGGAGCAGCCGGACGCACTGCGTCAGTGGTGCATGGAAACAGGGCTATTCCATCGCGATCCGGAGTGCCTGTTGCCCAACGGCCATGCCTTCATCAGAAGAGGCGACTTTGGCGAGTTTCTCAGCGACCAGCTTGCGAAGCTCGCAAGTGAGCGGCGCTTGGGATCGACGGTGAGGCATGTCCGTGACTTGGCGGTTGCTGCCACAGTTGTCGATGGTCAGGCACAGGTCACCACCGCCAACGGATCAACCGTCGCGGGTGCCCTGATGGTCATCGCCACTGGGAACCCGCCCCAGGCGCTGAGGTTCCCTCTCGACCCGAAGGACAGGTCGCGACCACAGTTCATCGCCCAACCGCTGGAACCCGGCAGCCTCGATCGAGTTCCGGCCGACGCCAAGGTGCTGGTCGTGGGTGGTGGACTCACCGCGTTGGACGTTGTTTCGACGTTGATCAGGCAGCAGAGGGCCCGGCAGATCCATGTCGTATCTCGGCACGGACTTCGACCACGCCCACAGGCGCCCGCCATCCTTTCGTTCGACGGGACCCGCTGCCGCCAGGCTGCAGTCGTCGACCTACACCGGCCCATACCTGATTACCTGAAAGAAGTGCCACGCACGGCCCGGCACTGGTGCGTGGCCTTGCGCGCTGAGATCGGCCGCGCAGCGGATGCAGGCCGCCCGTGGCAAGAGCCTTTCGATGCGGTCCGGGACGTCGTCTGGAGACTCTGGCCGCAACTGCCCCTGGACCAAAAGCTGCGCTTCCTGCGCAGGCTCCGTGTGTTCTACGACGTGCATCGATTCCGTGCTCCACCGACGAACCTTGCGATCGTGCTCAGCGCAGAGGCCCAGGGCCGGGTGACGTTCTCCGCGGCGTCAGTGGCGAGCGTCCGGTACCTCGATTCTGAGGAACGAGTGGAGGTTGAGCTGCTCGAGACCGCCTCTGCCGAGCGGACTTGGTCCGAATTCGACGCAGTGATCAACTGCACGGGACTTGACTGGACGAATGCCTGCCTGCACAACCCGGTACTGCAGTCGCTGGTGGATCAGGGACGGTTGCGACGGCATCCCACCGGGATGGGATTCGACGTCAGCGTCCTGTGTGAAGCACTAGATTGCGAGGGCAGTGCGAATCCCTTGCTCAGAGTCGTCGGTCCGCCGACTTCCGGTGTGTTCGGCGATCCTCTCGGCGTCTCGTTCATCGCCGGGCAGGCCCAGCGGATCGTCCCGGACATCCTCTCGACGCTGACAGCGAGACAACACCGGCAGTGCGCCGGCGGGTGCTGATGCCCGCCGACCTCGGACTACCGGCGGTTTCGTGGGGCGTAGCGAGCAGCTGAGCGATCCCGTGAAGCGGAGATCGGCGGGATCGGGTGTCTGCTGCGGGTGGGAGGGCGAGGGGCGGTTCCCCGACCCACAGCAGTCAGCGGACCAAGAGCAGACCGGTCATTCCTTGTTAGAGGAGCCACGCTGACTACGTCGGAGGCTGTGAGAGCCACGCACATGCGCGCTCACTGTTCTGCCGCCTGTCGGCAAGGCCAACTGCGTGAGGCCATTCAAGATGCCGCAGTGTTGAGCTTCGAGGACATCAACACATTGCTCGCGCAGAGCCTTCAATTGCTTCTCCAGCTGGCGCAATTCGCGAATGCGGCTGGCGACGTGGCCGATGTGTTCATCAAGCAGCGCGTTGACCTCGCCGCACTCGGATTGCGGCTCGTCCTTGAAACGCAGCAGCACGCGGATCTCGTCCAGGGTCATGTCCAGCGACCGGCAGTGGCGAACAAAGGCCAACCGCTCGACGTGCTCGGGCCTGTAGATGCGGTAGTTGCCTTCGCTGCGCGGCGCCTGGCGGCAGCAGGCCTTCGCGCTCGTAGTAGCGGATGGTCTCAACCTGGGTCTGCGCCGCCAGCGCCAGTTCGCCGATCTTCATGGCCGCGCCCCTTCTTCAGCTTGTCGCCCTGGGCTGCAGGGCAACGATCGCCATGCCGACAAGGCAGATCGCACCTCCGGCCATGTCCCAGCGGGTCGGTGCGACGCCGTCAACGCGCCACAGCCAGATCAGTGCGACGACGACATAGACACCACGAAGAACAGTCCCGTGACGCGAAAGAAGTCGAACATGAATCGAGGCTCTCGGCAGTGCCTGAAGCGGCGCCCGGCGATCTGCAGCATAGCCGCTTGACTCTGGAGCCGCTACAGGGTTTCAAATGCCGGCATCGCCCCCGAGAGCCTCACATGAGCAACTCCTGCTGCGGCCACGGCTGCGCCACCTTCGCGGCCAGCCAGAGCCCGCGCTACCGGCGCGTGCTGTGGGCCGCGTTGATCATCAACACCGCCATGTTCCTAGCCGAGTTGGCAGGCGGCCTGCAGGCCGGATCGGTGTCGCTGCTGGCCGACGCCGTGGACTTCTTCGGCGACGCGGCCAACTACGGCATCTCGCTGCTGGTACTCGGTATGGCGCTGACCTGGCGCGCGCGGGCTGCCCTCTTCAAAGGCCTGACCATGGGCGCCTTTGGTGTCTTCGTCCTCGGCCGCGCCGCGTGGTCGGCCGCCGCCGGCACCGTACCCGAACCGGTGACGATGGGTGCCATCGGCGCCCTGGCGCTCCTGGCCAACGTGTCTGTTGCCGCGCTGCTCTACACCTGGCGCGAGGGTGACGCGAACATGCGCTCGGTGTGGCTGTGCAGCCGCAACGACGCGATCGGCAACCTGGCGGTGATGGCCGCCGCGCTGGGCGTCTTCGGCACCGGCAGCGGCTGGCCAGACCTGGCGGTTGCTGCGGTCATGGGCGTGTTGGCACTGAGCGCCGCGCGCTCGGTCATCCAGCAGTCCCGGGCCGAGCTTCGCCCCGTGCCGGCGCACGCCTGAGAGGAGCGACACTACAACGAGGGCGACGAGTTGCCGGCATCCAGAGTGCTGGCCGACGGCATCGGCCAGTGCAACACCAAGAGCACGCTGCTGATAGCCTTGCTGCGCGCGGTGGGCATCCCCTGCCGCTTCCACGGCTTCACCATCGACAAGCCATTGCAGAAGGGCGCGATCACCGGGCTGGCCTACTGGCTCGCGCCGCAGCGCATCATCCACAGCTGGGTCGAGGTCAGCCTGGAGGGCCGCTGGACCGCGCTTGAGGGCTTCATCCTCTTTGCGCCTTACCTTGCCAGCCTGCAGCGCCGGTTTCCGCAGGCGCGCCGCTTCTGTGGCTACGGCGCTGCCACGCCCGACATGTCGGTGCCCGGGGTGGAATGGCGTGGCCAGGACACCTACATCCAGAAGGAAGGCATCGCCGACGACTTCGGCGTCTTCGACAGCCCGGACGCCTTCTACGCGCGCCACGGCTCCAACCTTTTGGGACTCAAGCGCTGGCTGTACCAGCGCGTCATCCGCCATGCGATGAACCGCAACGTCGCGCGCATCCGCGCATCGAAGTGGTGAAACCCCACAGGCCGGTCGCCCCGCCCATGATGGCCCCAACCCTGTAGCCGATAGACTCTGCGCTGTGCGCCGCTTCTTCGCCATCGTCCTGCTCGCCATGCTGCCGCTCCAGTTCGGCTGGGCGGCGGTGGCGTCGTATTGCGAGCACGAGACCCAGGGTGCCGGGCACTTCGGTCACCACGAGCACCAGCACCACGCTGACGGCGGCCCCAATGCGAAGCCGGTGGCCGACGCGGACGCGCAGGGCGACCAGGCTCCTAGCGGTATGGATCTCGACTGCGGGCACTGCCAATGCCAGTGCAGCGTCATGCTGACGTTGTCCGCGAAAGTACCCGGCGCACTCTCGTCGGCGCCTCCCAGCGCCTCCGCCGACGACGCGGGTGGTTCACGCGTACCGACTCGACCCGAGCGCCCTAAGTGGCTGTGCCTCGCCTGATCGGCGAGGCGGGTCCCTTCCTTCTCTGAAGCCCGTTCGCTCCTGAGTGCGTGCCGCAGCCTGCGGCACCGTCGGGCGCAACGCGACCTGTTGGTCGCCACTTGCCGATCTCCCGTGAGCTTGTTTCAACACTGGAGCATCGGATGGACCGAAGAACACGAATCAAGGCACTCCTGCTGCTTGCAGCCGTGATGGCAGCGGGGATCGCTTGCCCCTGGCCCGCGCTGGCGCAAACGGCACCGGCGACCGCGGCAACTGAGGCAACCGCGATCGCGCTGAGCCTGAGGCAGGTGTTCGACGCCGCCTGGGCGCGCCAGCCGGAGGCCATGGCCCTTCAGGCCCGTCGTGACGCGGCCCGGGCGCAGCGGCAAGCCGCGAAGTCCTGGACCCCTGAACCAGCAGCCCTCGAGGTCTCGAACAAGACCGACCGGCTGAACCGCAGCGGGGGCGCGCGCGAACTCGAGGTCGGTGTCGCCGTGCCCCTGTGGCTGCCAGGAGAGCGCGGCAAGAGCGCCGCGCTCGCCGACGCCGAAGGCGCGGCCGTCGAGAGCCGTGGCACGGCTGCGCAGTTGCGCGTTGCCGCCGCGGTCCGCGAAGCGTGGTGGCAGTGGCAGCGTGCGCACATTGAGGTCGGGACGGCCCGCGATCAACTCGAAAGCACCCGCCTCATTGCCGCCGACGTGGCCAGGCGTGCGAAGGCCGGCGATCTGGCCCGCGCCGACCAGCACCAGGCCGACGGCGCGGTGGCCAGTGCGGAAGCCACTGTTGCGCAGGCTGAGGCCGGCCTCGCGGCGGCCCGACAGGATCTGCGTGCGCTTGCCGGCGCCGCACCCGCTTCGGCTGGCGCTGGCCATGCCCTGGCGGAGCCGGATCCCGGCGCCGCAGCAACTGACCTCGAAGCGCACGCCGCGCTGCAGGAGCTCAAGGATCGTGCAGCCGTGGCGGAGCGAACCGTCGCACTGGCCGCCACCCAGTCGCGCGCCAACCCCGAGCTGACGCTGGCGACCACGCGCGACCGCGGTGCGCGCGGCGAGGCGTCCCAGCAAACCATCACGCTGGGCATTCGCATCCCCTTCGGCGCCGGCCCGCGCTTCGATGCCCGTGGCGCCAACGCACGCGCTGAAGCCACCGAGATTCGGGCCCAGCTGGCCCAGGAACGTGAGCGTCTCACTGCAGAACGCGAAGCGGCGCGCGTGCGGGTCGAGGCCTCGCGAACGCAGCTGACCGCCACCGAAAGGCGCGCGCAACTGGCCCACGAGTCGCGCGGGTTCTTCGACAAGTCCTTCCGGCTGGGTGAAACCGATCTGCCGACACGCCTGCGCATCGAGGCCGAAGCCGCTGAGGCCCATCGCCAGGCCGCACGCACCCGCATCGAGCTCGCTGCGGCGATCTCCGCGTGGCGCCAGGCCCTCGGCCTCCTGCCGCAATGACGCCGCACCGACGCCCCATTGACTCACTCGTGACGCCACTCAACGATTCCTTCAGGGACTCCTTCATGAACTTCCCGAAACTCCCGGCCGCACTGTTCGCTGCAGCCATCCTTGTCGCATCCCCAGCCAGGGCCGGCCCGGGCCACGATCACGGCGAGGCCGCCCCCGCGGCAGTCGGACAGGCGCTGCCGCGCTTCTCGGCCGTGTCCGAGACCTTTGAGCTCGTCGGCGTGATCAGTGGCAAGCAGATCACGCTCTACCTTGACCGCTTTGCCGACAACAGCCCGGTGCGCGGCGCGCAGATCGAGCTCGAGATCGGCGGGGCCAAGTTCAAAGCTGAAAAGCAGGGCGACGACGAGTACAAGGTCGTGCTGACGGAGGCACCCAAGCCTGGCGTGCTTCCGGTCACCGCCACGGTGACTGCCGGCAACGAGGCCGACCTGCTGGCCGGTGAACTCGATATCCACGAAGAGGCGCACGCCCACGAGGCCGCACACACGCACTCGAGGACGGAATACGCAGGATGGGCGGTGGCCGGCATGGCCTCACTGGCGTTGCTCGCATGGGGCGGACGTCGTGTGATCCATGCGCGCAGCGTTCGCGCAGGAGTTGCAGCATGAAGCGCACCCTGATCGCCTCCAGCCTGGGGCTGCTGATCGCCCTGACGGGATTGCGTGCTGCCCACGCCGGCCCCGGCCACGATCATGGCGACGCCCCCGCCGCGCCCAGCGCCAACGGCCCGCAGCGCCAGCCCGATGGCAGCGTCTTCTTGCCCAAGCCCGCACAGCGCCAACTGGGTGTGCGCACGCTCGTCACCGAAGCCGCTGAACTGCCGCGCACGGTGGAACTGGGCGCCAAGGTGCTGATGGACCCGAACGCCGGTGGCAAGGTGCAGCCGCTGAACGCTGGCCGCATCGAGCCGGGGCCACGCGGCCTGCCCCACCCCGGGCAGACGGTGCGCAAGGGCGAGGTGCTGGCTTACGTCGTGCCGTCGGCGGCGCCCATCGAACGTTCCAACCAAGCTGCGCAACTGGCCGAGCTGCGTGCCGCCAAGGCCCTGACCGACAAGCGTGTCGCGCGCCTGCAGGAACTGGCGGACACGGTCCCGCGCAAGGACATCGAAGCGGCCGAGAGCGAGGCTGCCAGCCTGGCGGTACGCATCGCGGCCGTCGGTGGTGGCCTGTCCACGCGCGAGGAGCTGCTGGCGCCGGTGACGGGCGTGATCGCCTCGGCCCACGTCGTCGCCGGCCAGGTGGTGGATGCACGCGAACTCATCTTCGAGATCGTCGACCCCTCCCGGCTGCGCATCGAGGCCTTGGCGTTCGACGCCGCCATCGCTTCCAACATCGCCACCGCGACGATGGCCGTGGGCAACCAGCGCATGCCGCTCACCTTCATCGGCGCCTCGCGCAGCCTGCGCGAGCAGGCGCTCCCCCTGGCCTTCCGTGCCCAGGGTGCCGCACTCAACCAGTTGGCCGTGGGCCAGCCTGTGCGTGTGTTCGTGCAGACGAAGGACAAGGTCAAGGGCATCTCGGTGCCCGTGGCCTCGCTGATGAAGAATCCCGCCAACCAGACCATCGTCTGGGTGAAGACGGCGCCAGAACGCTTCGAGCCCCGCACCGTCACCACCGAGCCGCTGGACGGCGTCCATGCCGCAGTCACCTCAGGGCTCCATCCCGGCGACAGGGTCGCGACACGAGGCGCCACCTTGATCAACCAGGTGCGCTGACATGTTCAAGTGGCTACTCGAGAGCAGCCTGACGAACCGGCTGCTGGTGATCATTGCCAGCGTGGTGCTGATGATCTACGGTGCGTTCACGCTGTCCACCACGCCGGTGGACGTGTTCCCCGACCTCAACAAGCCAACTGTCACCCTCATCACCGAGGCCGGCGGCATGGCCGCCGAGGAGGTGGAACAGCTCATCACCTTCCCGCTGGAGACGGCCATGAACGGCCTGCCCGGTGTGGAGTCCGTGCGCTCCACCTCGTCGGCGGGGCTGTCCTTCCTCTACGTCACGTTCAACTGGGACACCGACATCTTCCGTGCCCGGCAACTGGTGTCGGAGCGGCTGTCCGGCATGGAGGAGAGCGTCCCCGAGGGCGTCACGCCGCACATGGGGCCGATCAGCTCGATCATGGGCGAGATCATGCAGATCGCCATTCCGGTCGATCCCAGCAAGATCAGCGCGATGGCGGTGCGTGAGTACGCCGACTGGGTGCTGCGCCCACGGCTGCTCTCGGTGCCGGGCGTGGCGCAGGTCATTCCGATCGGCGGCGAAGTCCGGCAGTTCCAGGTGCAGCCGAACACCACGCGCATGGCCGAGCTGGGCATCACCCACGACCAGCTCGAAGGCGCGTTGAAGGGCTTTTCCTCCAACACCTCCGGGGGCTTCCTGGAGTTGAACGGCCGCGAGGTCCTGATCCGCAATCTGGGCCGTACGTCCCGTCTCGATGACCTGAGCAACCTGGCACTGACCGCCAAGGGCGGCCAGCCGATCTTGTTGCGCCAGATCGCCGAGGTCACCTTCGCATCGGCGCCCAGGCGTGGCGACGCCGGTGTCGAAGGCAAGCCCGCCGTGATCCTGGGCATTCAGAAGCAGCCGACGGCCGACACCATCGCACTCACCCGGTCCATCGAAGAAGCACTGGTCGGCTTGAAGGCCTCGCTACCGGCCGGCATGGAAGCACCGCGCGTGACCTTCCGCCAAGCCACCTTCATCGAAGCCTCCATCACCACGCTGCAGGGCAAGCTGATCGGCGCCTCGGTCTTCGTGGCGGTGATCCTGTTCTTCTTCCTGGGCACGCTGCGCCCCACCATCATCGCGTTGACGGCGATACCGGTGTCCATCTGCGTGACCGCGCTGGTGTTCCGCTACTTCGGGTTGTCGATCAACACCATGACGCTGGGCGGCCTGGCCATTGCCATCGGGGGGCTGGTCGACGACGCGGTGGTCGACGTCGAGAACATCATCCGGCGGCTGAAGTCCGACCGGGCGCGCAGCCCGCAACACCGTCTGAACCCGCTGCAGCTGGTGGCCAAGGCGTCGATGGAGGTGCGCTCCGGCATCCTGTACGCCACGGTCATCATCGTGCTGGTCTTCATCCCGCTGTTCGCGCTGCCGGGGCTCGAGGGCAAGCTGTTCGTGCCGCTGGGCATCGCCTTCATCGTCTCGACGCTGGCCTCGCTGCTCGTCTCGGTGACCGTGACACCGGTGCTCAGCTACTACCTGCTGCCGCGGATGAAGAATCTGGACCACGGCGACACGAAGGTCCTGGCATGGCTGAAGGCGCGCTACCGCAGCAGCCTGCAGGGCGTGCTCGACCGGCCCAAGGCCGCGCTGGCCGCCGCAGGCACGGCCGTGCTGGTGGCCGCGGCGGCGGTGCCGTTCTTCCCGACGACCTTCCTGCCTCCGTTCAACGAGGGCACGCTGCTGATCGGCCTGCGCCTGAACCCCGGTGTCACCTTGACGGAGTCATCGGCCCTGGCCCGCCAGGCCGAGGTGCTGATCAGGCAGGTCCCGGAGGTGACCCACGTCGGGCGCCGCAGCGGCCGGGCCGAGCTGGATGAACACGCCGAGGGCGTGCATGTCAGCGAACTGGATGTGGGCCTGAAGCCCACGGCGGAGCTGACGCGCGGCATGGACGAGATCAAGTCCGACATCCGCTCACGGCTGGTCAACCTGCCCGCCGCGCTGGAGATCGGCCAGCCCATCTCGCACCGCATCGACCACATGCTCTCGGGCGTGCGATCGCAGATCGCCATCAAGATCTTCGGCGAAGACCTGGACGCCTTGCGCAGCCAGGCCGACGCGCTGCGCGCGAAGCTGACCACCATCCCGGGCCTGACCGACCTGCAGATCGAGAAGCAGGTGCTGGCGCCGCAGATCAAGGTGCGCATCGACTACGCCGCGGCCGGGCAGTACGGCGTGCCGGCGCCGCAGGTGATGGCCACGCTGCAGGCCCTGGTCGAAGGTGAGAAGATCACGCAGATCGTCGAAGGCAGCCGGCGCTTCGCGCTGGTGGTGAAGCTGCCTGAATCGGCGCGGTCTGTCGAAGGCCTCGGCCAGATCCTGATCGAGACGCCGAACGGCCGCATCCCGCTGTCGAGGATCGCCACCATCGAAGACGGCGACGGCCCGAACCAGATCGGCCGCGACGACGGCAAGCGGCGCATCGTGCTGTCGGCCAACGCGTCGGGGCGCGCGCTGTCGGAGATCGTGGCCGACATCCGCGCGGTGGTCGCCG
>JALHQP010000035.1 GCA_022841885.1 Aquincola sp.
GCGCGCTGGGCCTGCCCGCCGCCTCGCAGGCCGCGATCCCGACCCGCGCGCGCATCGTGATCGCCGGCAGCGGCCTGGGCGGCATCGCGGTCGCCAGCCGCCTGCGCCGGCTGCTCGATGGCGCGCAGATCACGATCGTCGACGCCAAGCAGGAGCACCACTACCAGCCCGGCTACACGCTGGTGGCCAGCGGCGTGTGGCCGGTCGACAAGGTGCGCGATCGCAACGCCGACTTCCAGCCCGCAGGCGTCGAATGGGTGCAGGAGATGGTGGCCGAGTTCGACCCCGCGGGTAACGCAGTGGTGACGTCCAGCGGCCGTCGCGTCCCCTACGACTACCTCGTCGTCGCGACCGGGCTGCACCTGGACTACGCGCAGATCGAGGGCATGGACGTCGCCGCGATCGGCCGCCACGGCCTGGGCAGCGTGTACGCGAGCCCGCAGGCCGCGGCGGCCACCTGGACTGCGATGGACAATTTCCGTGCCCAGGGTGGCCAGGCGCTGATGACCCTGCCCGCCGGGCCGCTGAAGTGCGCCGGCGCGCCGCTGAAGATGACCTTCATGGTGGTCGACCGGCTGCGCCAGGCCGGCACGCTGGCGCGCTCGAAGGTGGACTTCCACACCGCGCTGCCCACCGACACCGTGTTCGGCGTCAAATCGGTCAACGACAACGTGCTCGGGCGCTGGAAGGCGCTGGGCGTGCAGACGCACTACCTGAGCAAGCTGGTGGCGGTGGACATCGGCGCGCGGCGCGCCACCTTCGCCACGCCCGAGGGCGAGCGCAGCACGCTGCCCTACGACTTCCTCCACGTGGTGCCGCCGATGCGGGCGCCGGACGTGGTGAAGAAGAGCGCGCTGGCCTGGCAGGACGGGCCTTTCGCCACCGGCGGCTGGCTCGAGGTGGACAAGGCCACGCTGCAGCACCGGCGTTTCGCCAACGTGTTCGGCGTCGGCGACATCAACGGCACGCCGCGCGGCAAGACCGCCGCCACCGTGAAGAAGAGCGCGCCGATCGTGGCCCACCACATCGCCCGCCTGATCGCTGGCCAGGCGCTCGACGAGAAGTTCGACGGCTATACCTCCTGCCCGCTGATCGTGCGCGAGGGCTCGGCGATGCTGATCGAGTTCGACTACGACGGCAAGCTGACGCCGTCGCTGCCGGCGATCGAACCGCTGCAGGAGAGCTACCTCGCCTGGCTGATGAAGGTGCGCATGCTCAAGCCGACCTATGTCGCCGTGCTCAAGGGCCGGGTCTGACGCGAAGGAGAACTGCGATGTACGAAATCTGGTTGATGCTGAACATCCTGTGGGAGATCGTGCGCGGCGTGTGGCCGGCGCTGGCCCTGCTGTTCGTGGTCTGGCTTGCGCTGCTGGTGGCCGCACGCGCGCGCCTTTGCGCCGGGCGCCGCGTGGCGCTGCTTGTCGGCGCGATCGTGGCCGTGCTCGCCTTCCTGGCCCTGCCCTCGCTCACCGGTTCGTCGCTGGGCGAGATGCGCTATTGGGTCGACTGGGCGAGCCTGGCCGGCATGGCGCTGGGCTTCGGCCTGGCGGCGGGCTTGTTCGCACTGCCGTTCGCGGGCTTGTGGCACCGCCGCGCCCACCCCATATGAATCCCAAGACCGACTCCATCCTCGAAAGGAAATTCATCATGACGTCCTGGCAAATCGTGCGCATCGTCGCCGGCCTGTTCATCCTCGTCTCGCTCGCGCTCGGCGTGCCCGGCAGCCCGGTGTTCGTCAGCCCCTGGTGGCTCGCCTTCACCGCCTTCGTCGGCCTGAACCTGCTGCAAAGCGGCTTCACGCGCTGGTGCCTGATGGAGAGCATCCTGCGCAAGCTCGGCGTGGCGGCGGGGAGCTGAGATGCACCTCGTCTGCCCGAACTGCGGCGCCGTCAACCGCGTGCCCGAGGAGCGCCTGGACCACCACCCGGTGTGCGGCCGCTGCAGCACCGAGCTGATGGCGCCCAAGCCCGTGGCGCTGAACGACGCGGTGTTCCCGACCTTCGTCGCGCGCAGCGAGCTGCCCGTGCTGGTCGACTTCTGGGCCGAGTGGTGCGGCCCATGCCGGATGATGGCGCCGCACTTCGAGCAGGCCGCCGCACAGACGCCGCGCGTGCGCTTCGCCAAGGTCGAGACCGACGCCAACCCGAAGGCCAGCGTGGCCCACCGCATCCGCAGCATCCCGACGCTGGTGCTCTACCACGGCGGGCGCGAGATCGCGCGCCGCAGCGGCGCGCTGGGTGTGCGCGAGCTCCAGCAGTGGGTGCAGAGCGAACTCCCGCCCCGCCTCTGACGCCGATCAACCCGCCGGATCCGCAGCACGGTCCAATCACCTCATGAGCGACACCACGACGAGCTTCGGGCTCGAGATCGAGCAGCAAGACGGCTACGGATTCAAGGTCCGCTTCGACCGCCCCGACATGCCCGAGCTGCGGATGGACGCGCAGCCGCCGCTGGGCCGCGGGCAAGGCCCGGACGCCGAGCGCCTGATCGGCGCCGCGGTGGCCAACTGCCTCGCGGCGAGCCTGCTCTACTGCCTGCAGGGCAAGTTCAAGAACACCCCCGGCCCGTTGCGCGCGCAGGTGCGCGGCGAGCTGGCGCGCAACGCGCAAGGGCGGCTGCGCATCGGCCGCCTCGACGTGACGATCCGGCTCGACGACGCCGCCGCGTCGCTCAAGCACCTGGACCGCTGTCTGGCGCAGTTCGAGGACTTCTGCGTCGTCACCGAGAGCGTGCGCCAGGGCATCCCGGTGGGCGTGCGCGTGGTCGACGCGAAGGGCGAGCCGCTGCTCGAGGCCGGCACGGCGGGCTAGAAGCCCGGGCCGCGCCACCGCGATGCCCTAGCATGCGTCGCGCGGGCATCGGTGCGCCCGCGCCGGGAGCAGCCGTCATGCGACTCGAAGGTTCATGCCACTGCGGCAGCGTGGCGTTCTCGGTGCAGTCGGCGCAGCCGGTGCCCTTCATGCGCTGCTACTGCTCGATCTGCCGCAAGACCGCGGGCGGCGGCGGCTACGCGATCAACCTGGGCGCCGACTTCAACACGCTGCAGGTGCGCGGCAAGCGGCACCTGCGCGTCTACCAGGCGCTGCGGGGCGAGAAGAACGGCGGGCCGCCGCATGCCAGCACCGCGCGGCGCCACTTCTGCGGCCGCTGCGGCAGCGCGCTGTGGCTCTGGGACCCGACCTGGCCCGAACTCGTGCACCCGCATGCCAGCGCCATCGACACGTCGCTGCCGAGGCCACCCGAGAACGTGCACCTGATGCTCGGGTCGCGGGCGTCGTGGGTCGAGCCGGAAGGCCGGCCGGGCGATCCGCGATTCGAGGGCTACCCGGACATGTCGCTGGCCGAGTGGCATGCGCGGCATGGCTTGACGTCGGAGGATGCCGAGGCGGGCTGAGCGGGCTGCGTTCGGCCACTTGCAGTCATTGGCGCGAGATCGGGCCGGCGGGGTGCTCTGCTCCGCTCATGTCCCCCGTCTCGGGCTGCGCCCGAGCCTCCTCCTTTACTTCGCTGCGCAAAGCACCCCACCAGCCCGATCCACCACCGCCCGTTGTTGTCGATGCCAAACACAGCGAGCGGCGCCGGCCAAGGGCGCCGGGTGGCCGACGCAGCGAAGTAGGGGAGGAGGCCTGCGCGCAGCGCAGGCCGGGGGACATGAGCGGAGTCGGCCGCCCGGCGGCTTTGGCCCTCGCAGACGTGTCAAACGAAATGACCGCAGCGGGTCGACAGCCGCCCTACCCCCGACCAACCGGAACAGGCCCGCCGCTAAGCAAGCCCCGCCTAGCCGCGTCCCGGCGCCTTGTTCAACGCCGCCGCAGCCCGCACGAGCGCCTTCAGCGCCTTCTCGTCCACCGGGTCGCCTTCGTGGAAGTCGATCGCGCGCCGCACGTTGCCGTCGAGGCTGGAGTTGAAAAGCCCCGACGGGTCGGCCAGCGAAGCGCCCTTGGCAAAGGTCATCTTCACGGCCTTCTTGTAGGTCTCGCCGGTGCAGATCAGCCCATGCTGCGACCAGACCGGGTTGCTCCACTTCCACTCCTCGGTCACGTCGGGCACGGCGGCCCGGATCAGGGCGCGCAGGCGGGCGAGCATCTCGCCGCGCCAGTCGCCGAGCGCCTCGATCCTGGCGTCGATCAGCGCGGAGGCGGACTCGCTTGCGCTCGAAGGGCTTCGCTTCATGACGGTTTCCCCCCTGCTTCAGCGGCGCGCCTGGATCATCTTCCAGCCGTTGCCCGACGGGTCGCGAAAGCCCGCGTCCACGCTGCCGTAGCGGTCCACCGGTTCCTGCGTGATCTCCACGCCGCGCTCGCGCAGGCGCTCGCAGGCGGCACGGCAGTCGTCCACGGTCAGCACCAGCGGCGGCATCGCGCCCTTGGCCACGATCGCGTGCAGCGCCTGCGCCGTCGCCGCGTCGAGCACCGGCGGCCCCGGCACGAACAGGCCGAGCTGGAACGACGGCCGCTCCGGGTGCTGCACGGTGAGCCAGCGGTAGTCGCCGTTGCGCACGTCCGTGTGAACCCGAAACCCGAGCTTGCCGACGTAGAACGCGAGCGCCTCGTCCTGATCCCGCACGTACAGACCCATCACTTCGACACCCTGGCTCATCGGACCTCCTTTGTGGATTGAGGCCCGTTTGTAGCGCCCGCCGCGCGGCGCCGCTTCTCCGAAACTGCGGTGATGAGATCGGGCCGGTGTGCGGCGCTCACGATGCACGCGGGCACGCGGCCGAGCCCGTGCGCCGCGGCCCGAGCGCGCGCACGGACCGCGCCCGGGTTCTCGCCGGTGATGTCGCGGAAGGTGCGGCCGAAGGTGCCCAGGCTGCCCCAGCCGGTCTGGAAGGCGATCTCGGTGATCGACAACTCGGTGTCGCGCAGCAGCGCGGTCGCCCGCTCGATGCGCCGCGTCAGCAGGTAGCGGTGCGGCGGCACGCCGAAGGCCTGCTTGAACGAGCGTGCGAAGTGGGCCTCGGAGACGGCGCTCACGCGCGCCAGGCGCGGCACGGGCCAGGCCTCGTGCGAAGCGGCGTCCATGCGGT
Source organism: Aquincola sp. (assembly GCA_022841885.1). GTDB lineage: Bacteria > Pseudomonadota > Gammaproteobacteria > Burkholderiales > Burkholderiaceae_C > CADEEN01. The sequence continues at coordinate 5,030 of JALHQP010000035.1, forward strand.
CCTTGGCGCGCAGCAGGCGGCGCAGCAGCTCGGGGTCCTGGCTCGTGAATGGCATCGGCGCTCTCAGGGCGCCGATTGTCGGCCCGCGCAGACGCTCAGACCTTGCGCGCCTTGACCCGCACCCCGTCGCGCACCGCCGCCGGCGGGTAGACGATCACTTTCGCACCGGGCGTGAGCCCCTGCGTGATCCAGGCGCTCTGGCCGTTGCGGCCGGCCAGCGTCACCGGCGTCAGCTTCGCGCGCCCACCTTCGACGACGAAGGCGGCCATGGCATGGTCGTCGGCCTCGGGCAGCGGAAACACCGCGCTCGCGGGCACCAGCAGCGCATCGGCCTTCGCGGTGACCACCAGGCGCACGCCGACCCGAAAGCCGTCGCCCAGTGCCTGCCACTGCGCGCGCGGGCTGGTCAGCTCGATCAGCACGTTGACGCGCTGCTCCTCGACCCCGAGCGCGGACACCTTGGTGAAACCCGCCGGCTCGACGCGCCGCACCCGGCCCTCGAGCGTGCCCGCGCCGCCCCAGCGCTCGATGCGCACCGGCGTGCCCGGCGGCGTGCGCAGCGCGTCGGTGGTCAGCAGCTCGGCGATCACCTCGAGCCGGCCGAGGTCGCCCACCTGCAGCAGCGGCGTGCCCAGCACCACCGTGGCCTCGCTGGTCTGCAGCACGCGCAGCACCTGGCCCGCGATCGGCGCGCGCACGGCAAAGCCGCGCGCCGGCGCACTGCCACCCTGGCGGATCACGCCGAGCACGGCGCGCGCCTGCTCGAGCTCGTGCTGCGCCATGCGCCGCTCCTGCACCGCGGCGTCGTGCTCCTTCTGCGCGGCCTGCAGCGACAGGCGGTCGCTGTCGAGCTTGGTCGGCGCGATGAAGCCGTCGCGCGCGAGCTGCTCGCTGCGCGCGAGTTCGATGCGCGCCTGCTCCACCCCGACGCGCGTGCGATCGACCCGCGCGCCGGCACGCGCCACTTGCGCCTGGCCGCCCTCGACACGCGCGCCGGCCTCGCGCACGCTGCGATCGTCGAGCAGCGGCGACAGCAGCGGCGTGATCGTGGCCACTACCGCGCCGGCCTCTACAGGATCGCCCTCGCGCAGCGCGATGCGCGCCACGCGGCCGGCCAGCGGCGCCGAAACCACGTAGCGGTCGGGCAGGCGCGTCTTGCCGTCCTCGTCGACGGTGGCCTCGAAGCGGCCGAGGGCCGCGGTGGCCACCTCCACCTCGACCGGGCGCGGCGCAAAGGCCCAGGCCAGCAGCGCGACGAAGGCCACGGCGGCGGTGCCGATCAGCCAGCGATTGCGGGGACTCATGATGAACTCACTCCCTGGTCTTGAGCACCGCCACGAGGTCGAGGCGGTCGACGCGCCGGCGCACGATCAGCGCGCTGGCCACGCCGGCGGCGAGCACGGCCACCGCAGCCCAGGCATAGGTGCGCGCGCGGATCACCACCGGAAAGAAGAACTGGTCGGACTTCAGCATCTCGGCGATCAGGTGCGTCAGCCCCCAGCCGAGCAGCATGCCCAGCGGCAGCGCCACCGCGATCACAAGCGCCAGCTCGCCGAGCAGCAGACCCGACACCTCGGCACGCGAGAAGCCGAGCACGCGCAGGCTGGCCAGCTCCCAGCCACGCTCGGCCAGCGCGATGCGCGCGTTGTTGTAGACCACGCCCACCGCGATGACCACCGCGAAGGCGGTCAGGATGGTGCTCATGACGCGGATGTTGCGCGCGCTGATCTCCTCCATGTTGCGCAGCATCGTCGCCTTGCTGAAGGCGCCGGCCACGCGCGGCAGCTTCTTGCTGGCGTCGAGCAGCAAGTGCTCGCGCCCGCGCTCGAGCCCGAGCACGAAGCCGCTGGACAGGTCGCCGTCGCCGAGCGCACGGTTCAGCGCCTCGCGGTCCATGTAGGCATTGAGGCCCATCGTCTCGCGCACGGTGGCGCCCAGCACCAGCGGCACCGTGCGCGGGCGGCCTTCCTTCACCTCGGCCAGCACGGTGTCGCCGACCTGCAGGTCGAGCTTGGCGGCCAGGCGGTCGGTCATCACCAGGCCGCGGCCCTCGAGCACGGTCTGGCGGTTGTCGGCGTCGATCACGCGGTACAGCACGGCGCGCCCGGCGTAGCCGCGGATCAGGCTGCGTTCGCGGCGCGGCCCGTTGACGAAGGTCACCGGCACGAAGCGTGTGGACTCGACCTCGGTCACGCCGGGCAGGCGAGCCACCTCGAGACGCACGCGGTCGTCGTTGGGTTCGACCAGCCAGACCGCGACGTCGCTGCGCATCGCCAGCGTGAACTGCGAGTCGACGACGACGTCGATGGCGTCGCGGATGAAGTTGCCGAGCACGACGATCGCCACCGCGGCCGCCACGCCGCCCACCGAGAGCGCGCTGCGCCACGGCCGGCGCTCGATGTTGCGCAGGATCATGCGCAGCGCCGGCGTCAAGCCTTTCAGGCCCAGGCGCTCGAGCACGGTGCGGCGGTAGCGCCCCGGCGCGGGCGGGCGCATCGCTTCGGCCGGCGGCAGGCGCACGGTGGCGACGATGGCCGACAGCGTGCCCAGCACCGCGGTGGCCGCGGTGATCGCAGCACCCACCAGCAGCAGCGCCGGCTCGATCGTGTGGTCGAAGCGCGGGAAGTGGAAGAACTCGGCATACAGGCCGGTCAGCTGGGTGCCCAGCCAGTCGCCGAGCGCGACGCCGAGCGCCAGGCCGGCGGCGACGATCAGCAGCACGAGCTGGAGGTAGTGCGCCGCGATGCGCCCGTTGGGGTAGCCGAGCGCCTTGAGCGCGGCGACCTGCTCGCGCTGGGTGGCCACCAGGCGCGAGATCACCACGTTGAGCAGGAAGGCGGCCACGCCGAGAAAGATCGCCGGCAGCACGGTGCCGAGCACACGCTGTTCGTTGATCTCGTTGTCGAGCATCTGGTGCGAGACCTGATCGTCGCGGCCATGGACCTCGCGTCCGCCGTAGCGTGCCAGCGGTTGCGCGAGCGCGTCGATCACCACGCGCTCCGAGGCCCCGGGCGCCATGCGCACCGCGACGCGGTTGAAGGCGCCGCGCATGTCGTAGGCCGCGGCGAGTGCCTCGTGGTCGAGCCAGAAGATGCCGAAGCCGCGCTGGTCGGGCATGCCCCACAGGCCCGCGAAGATGAACTCGGGCGACAGCGCGGTGCCGACGATGCGCAGCGTGCGCTGGCGGCCGTTGACCAGCGCGCGCAACTCGGCGCCGGGCGCCAGGCCGCGCGCCTGGGCGAAACCCTCGGACACCAGGGCCTCGAGCGCACCGTCGCTGCGCCCGTCGGCCGGTACGCGGCCGCGGCTGACCGTGACCCGGTTCAGCGACGGCGCGGCGCGCGGATCGAGCCCGATCAGCTGGCCGATGATCGGGTCGGACACGCCGGGGATCTCGACCCGCACCACCTGCTCGACCGTGGTGCGCACCTCGGCCACGCCGGGCATCTGGCGCAGCTGGTCGACGAGCGCGTCGGGCGCGCGCTTGACCGAGGCGAAGACGTCGGCGAAACGGCCCTCGGCGTAGAAGCGCTCGCGCGCGGCGGCCAGCGAGTCGACCGCCGACAGGCTGGTCAGGAAGCCGCCGACACCGCTGGCCACCACCAGCGCGATCGTCAGCGCCTGGCTCCACAGCGCACGCAGGTCGCGCAGCAGCTTGCGGTCGAGGGCCTTCATGGCGAGCGCCGCGCCGGGCCGCCCCAAGCCAAGCGAGCCAGCCCCCGCGGGGGGCGGCGAGTGGTACTCCGCGAGCGGGGGTCGTCATTCACCAGCTCAGCTCCGAGGGCGTCAGCTTGTGCTCGTTGGTGGCCACGCTCTGGATGCGCCCGTCACCGAGGCGGATCACGCGGTCGGCCATGCCGGCGATGGCCACGTTGTGCGTGATCACGACCGCCGTGGTGCCGAGTTCGGCGTTGACCTTGGCGATGACTTCGAGCACACGCTTGCCGGTGGCGTAGTCGAGCGCGCCGGTGGGCTCGTCGCACAGCAGCAACTCGGGCTGCTTGACGATGGCGCGCGCGATCGCCACCCGCTGCTGCTCGCCGCCCGAGAGCTGCGACGGGAAGTGGTCGCGCCGCTCGGTCAGTCCCACCCAGGCCAGGGCCTCGTCGATCGGCATCGGCTGCACGGCGATGTCGGTGACCAGGGCCACGTTCTCGCGCACCGTGAGGCTGGGGATCAGGTTGTAGAACTGGAACACGAAGCCGACATGCTCGCGCCGGAAGCGCGTCAGCTCGGCCTCGCCCGCGCCGGTGAGCTCGTGGTCGCCGAAGCGCAGCGTGCCGGCGCTGGGCACGTCCAGGCCGCCGAGAATGTTCAGCAATGTCGACTTGCCGCTGCCCGAAGGGCCGAGCAGCACGACGAACTCGCCGCGCCGGATGTCCAGGTCCACGTCGACCAGCGCGCGCACCTGCGTGTCGCCGCTGCCGTAGGTCTTGGACAGGCCGCGCGCGGCGAACACCACCGGCGCCTGCACGTCGTCGTTCACGCGGCGTGGTTCACGCGCTGTCGGGTGCGCGCACCAGCAGCACCGGCACCGGGCTCATGCGGATCACGCGTTCGGCGTCGCTTCCGACCAGCGCGTGCGCGACGCCACGGCGACCGTGGGTGCCCATCACGATCAGGTCACAGCGGCGCTCGCGCGCCTGGCCGACGACCACGTCGCAGACGCGCGAGGCCGCAGCGTCCTCCAGACGCGCCTCGCTGGCGACGCCGGCCGCCTGTGCCGCCTGGTGTGCCTGCTCCAGCACGCGCTGGCCATGCGCGCGCAGGTCGCTCGTGACCTGTTCCCAGGTGGTGGCGGTGGCCATCTCCATCATCATCGGATAGGCCTCGACGACATGCAGCAGCACGAGGCTGGCGTCGCAGGCCTTGGCCAGGCCCAGGGCCTCCTGCAGGCCGCGCTGGGCGGTGACGCTGCCGTCGATGGGTACGAGGATGCGGCGGTACATGGCGGACTCCCGAACTGCTCAGACATCCGCAATGCTGCACCGCCCAGCGGCCATCAGCTTGACTGCGCGCAAAGTACGGCACGACCAGGCGCCCGCTCAAACACGCACCGTCTTCCACCTCCCGCGGGTGAAGAGCCACAACGTGAACAGGCCCACCGAGGTCTCGGAGACGAACACGGCCCAGAACACGCCGGTGGCCTGCAGGTCCCACTGCAGTGCCAGCAGCCAGGCCAGCGGGATCTGGATCAACCAGAAGAACACGAGGTTGATCTTCGTCGGCGTCACGGTGTCGCCCGCGCCGTTGAAGGCCTGCACCGACACCATCCACCAGCCGTAGACGAAGTACGAGTACGACAGGATGCGCAGCCACTCGGCGCCGATGTCGACCACTGCGCGCTCCGCGGTGAAGATGCCCATCAGCTCGCGCGGGAAGAGGAAGAAGGCCACCGACACCGCAAGGGTGAAGACCATGTTGTACCAGCCGATGCGCCACACCGCCGCCTCGGCACGCCCGGGCTCGCCGGCACCGAGGTTCTGGCCCACCAGCGTGGCGGCGGCGTTGGACATGCCCCAGGCCGGCATCAGGGTGAACATCATCAGGCGGATGGCGATCGTCGCGCCGGCCACCGCGTCGCTGCCGATGGCGGCGAGGATGCGCATCAGGAAGATCCACGCCGTCATGGCCACGATCATCTGGCCGATGCCGCCGAGCGAGGTGCGCACGATGTGCCACAGCGTCTTCGCCTCGAGCCCGAGCTGCGCCCTGGCCACGCGCAGGTGCTGGCTGCCGCGCAGCAGGATCCACAGCTGCATCGCGACGCCGGTTCCACGGCCGATGACGGTGGCGATCGCCGCGCCCTCGACGCCCAGCGCCGGGATCGGCCCGAGGCCGAAGATCAGGATCGGGTCGAGCACGATGTTCACGCCGTTGGCGACCCACAGCACCCGCATCGCCACCGCCGCGTCGCCGGCGCCGCGGAAGATCGCGTTGCAGACGAAGAGCAGCATGATGACGACGTTGGTGCCCAGCATCCATTGCAGGTAGCGCACGCCGTGAGTCAGTGTCCACGCGTCGGCACCCATCAGCTGCAGCAGTTCGCGCGCGAAGACGATGCCGACGACCGCGAACGGCAGCGAAGCCAGTACGGCGATCCAGATCGCCTGCACGGCACTGACCGCGGCCGCCTGGCGGTCGCCTTCGCCGGTGCGTCGCGCGACGACCGCCGTCACCGCCATCGCCAGGCCGATGCCGATGGCGTACAGCAGGAACAGGAAGGTCTCGGTCAGCCCGACCGTCGCCACCGCCGAGGCACCGAGCTTGGCGACGAACCAGATGTCGACGACCGCGAACGTGGACTCGAGCACCAGTTCCAGCACCATCGGCACCGCGAGCAGGAACACGGCGCGCCGCAGCGGGATCTTCGTGTAGTCCGCGCCGGTGCCGCGGATCGCGTCACGGAGTTCGCGCCACAGCGACCGGTTCTGTGCCGGGGCGATCGCAACGGTCGTGGCGGTCGATGGGTCAGTCAAGCTCATGGGGTCTCCATGCGTTGGAACGCGGCGGCGCCGCCTCTCGGCGTCCGGCTGATGGGAAGACGACGAATGAGGCGGTCGGGGATCGACGTCGGAGTGTCCCGCGACGGCGTCAGCCACCCGTCCTTTGAGGGCTTCAGCGACCGCCGCGGCCGAGCGACCCCGGCCGGGGGCGCGCTACCCCTTCATGCGCTCAACCGGCTTTGAGGTGCTGGCCGACCAACTTCGTCATCTCGAACATCGTGACTTCGTCCTTGCCCATCACCGCCCGCAGCGGCCCGTCGCACAGAACGTTGCGCTTGTTGGCGGGGTTCTGCAGGTTGCGCGCCTTGATGTAGTCCCAGAGGCGCTTGGTGACCTCGGTGCGAGGCAAGGGTTGTGCGCCGACGATGACCGCGAGCTCGCGGCTCGGCGTCAGCGCCTTCATGAATGCGGTCTTGCGGGGGGTCGTGGTGTCAGTCATTCGGGCATGTCGATGGAAAGGTGCTGCAGGATACGCGCCGCTTGAGAGGCCCGTGTTTCAGAGCGCTAAGACTGATCCACGCGGCCTCGCGCTGCCGGCGCTCGGTAACTTGCGATTCGAGTGGGTCGGGGCGTTGCCAGGACTCAGAGCTGCACGGCAGCCCGGCCGATGCCCGGGAACTCAGCGATCACTCGGTCACCTGCCGCTGCCAGAGGCAGGCCGCACCAGGTGCCGGTGGTGACCACCGTGCCGGCGCGCAGCACGTTGCCGTGGCGTGTGGCGTGACGCAGCCAGGCCGGCAGCACGAAGGCTGGGTCGCCCATCGAGTGCGTGCCGCGAAAGGTCTGCGGCGCGGCGGCGCCGATCGACAGCACGCAGGTCTGCGTGGCCCAGTCGCGGGCCGCGAACGCAACCCATTCGCCGAGCACCAGCGCGCCGTGCAACTGCAGATCGGCCAGCTTGGCCAACGGGGGCGCATTGCGGCCCTCGCTCCAGCGTGAGTCGACCAGTTCGATCGAGACGCACATCGCGTCGATCAGTGCGCTGGCGGTGGCGGCATCGAGCGTGCCGGCGAGCGCGGCATCGACGTCGTGCGCCAGACGCAATGCGATCTCTGCCTCGATGCCGCGGAAGTGGAAGGGCCAGGATCGCTCGCGTGCGTCGGCCGGGCTGGCCCACACGCCGGCCGGCGGCAGCGGCGCGTGCGTCAGTACCGCGTCGCGCGAAGGCCCACCGGATTTCCAGTAACGCGCGGCGCCCGCGTCGAACCAGCCCAGGGCCTGCGCGACGCCGGCCTGCACTGCATAGGCTGCCGCGGCATCGGGCAGCGGCACGGCGGCAGCCGGCGTCGTCTGATGGCTGCGGCGGGCTTGCACCAGGGCCTGGACGGCGGCGTCGATGGCGGTCATGGCGGGTCGTTGGGCTTCAGAGGGCGGGCCAGCAGTCGACCCAGGGATCGGGCACTCAGACGCGCGTCAGGAGTCGATCTTGATCGCCGCGTCCTTGACCAGCTTCGCGTACTTGCTGCGCTCGTTGCGCATGAACTCGGCAAAGCGCTCCGGCGTGCCGCCCGAGTCCTCGGCGCCGGACGCAGCCAGGCGCTCGACCACCTCGGGCACCAGCAGAATCTTGTTCACGTCTTCGTTCAGCCGCTTGACGTAGCCCGCGTCGACCTTGGCCGGCGCGATCAGGCCATACCAGGTGGTGGCGTCGAAGCCGGGGAAGCCCGACTCGGCCACCGTCGGCACGTTGGGGTAGGCCTTGGAGCGCTGCGGCCTCGTCTGCGCCACCGCGAACAGCTTGCCGCCCTTCACATGCGGCGTGGCCGCGGTCATGGTGTCGAAGCTGTACTGCACCTGGCCGCCGATCAGGTCGGTGATCAGCGGCGCCGAGCCGCGGTAGGGGATGTGCAGCGCGAACACCTGGGCCTGGTGCTTGAAGAGTTCGAGCGCCAGATGCTGCGCCGACGCCGGCCCCGCCGAACCGAAGGTGATGTGTCCCGGCCGCGCCTTGCACAGCGCGATGATGTCCTTGACCGTCTTGGCCGGCTGATCGTTATTGCACACCAGCAGGTTGGGCGTCACGCCCACCAGCACCACCGGCGCGAAGTCGGCCTCGGCGTTGTAGGACAGCTTGGGGTTCAACGCCGGCGCGATGGCGTGGCTGTTGATGTGCCCCATCAGCAGCGTGTTGCCGTCGGCCGGCGCCTTGGCCACGAAGTCGGCGGCCAGCACGCCCGCGGCGCCGGCCTTGTTCTCGACCACCACCGAGACCTTCCACAGCTCCTGAAGGCGCGGCGCGATCACGCGCGCCAGGATGTCGGTGCCGCCGCCGGGCGGGAAGCCGACGATGATGCGCACCGGGCCGGCGGGCAGGGTCTGTGCGCGCAGCATCGGCGCGGCCAGGGTGGCGGCGCTGGCGCCCGCGGCTTGGATGAGGGTTCGGCGTTGGATCATCTCGGGTCTCCTGAGGTCAGGCCGCGGTCTTCAGCGCCGACGGCGCCGCATGGCTCGCGAAGTGGTTCATCGTCGCCTGCACGCCGCTGTCCTTGATCGCGACGCCGGCGAGCTTCAGACCCATTTCAACGCCGGCCACCATCGCCACCAGCGTCAGGTCGTTGCTGTCGCCGAGGTGGCCCATGCGGAACATGCGGCCCTTCAGCTTGCCCAGGCCGGTGCCGAGCGAGAGGTCGAAGCGGCTGTGGATCAGGCGCCGCAGCGCGTCGGCATCGACGCCGGCCGGCGTGATCACGCCGGTCAGCACCGGCGAATACACCGCCGGGTCGGCGCACTGTATCGGCAGGCCCCAGGCGTCGACGGCCGCGCGCACGCCGGCGGCCCAGCGCTGGTGGCGCGCGAACACCAGGTCCAGCCCCTCGTCTTGCAGCATGTCGAGCGCTTCGCTCAAGCCATAGAGCAGGTTGGTGTTGGGCGTGGAGGGCCAGTAGCCGTCCTGGTTCATCGCGACGATCTCGTCCCAGGCCCAGTAGGAACGCGGGAGCGTGGCTGTTTTCATCGCGTCCAGCGCGCGCGGCGACAGCGCGTTGAAACCGATGCCCGGCGGCAGCATAAGGCCCTTCTGCGAGCCGCTGATCGAGACGTCCACGCCCCATTCGTCGTGCCGGTAGTCGGCGCTGGCCAGGCCTGAGATCGTGTCCACCATCAGCAGCGCCGGATGGCCGGCAGCGTCGACCGCGCGTCGCACCGCAGCGATATCGGAGGTGACGCCGGTGGAGGTTTCGTTGTGCACCACGCACACGGCCTTGATGCGGCGTTCGGTGTCCTTGCGCAGACGCGCCTCGATCAGCTCGGCCTGCACGCCGCGGCGCCAGCCGGCGGCCTGCGGCAGGTGCTCGTCGACGCCTGGCCAGGCGATGAACTCGGTCTGCAGGCCCAGGCGCGCCGCGAGCTTGCCCCACAGGCTGGCGAAGTGGCCGGTCTCGTACATCAGCACCAGGTCACCCGGCGACAGGGTGTTGACCAGGGCGGCTTCCCAGGCGCCGGTGCCCGAGGCGGGATAGATCGCCACCGGATGCCGGGTCTTGAAGACCTGGCGCATACCGGCCAGCACCTTCAGGCCGAGCACGGCGAACTCGGGGCCGCGGTGGTCGATGGTCGGCAGGCTGATCGCGCGCAGGATGCGGTCGGGCACCGGGCTCGGACCGGGAATCTGCAGGAAGTGACGGCCGGTGGCGTGGTGGTTGAGATTCAGCATGGCGAGCGCTCCACGGTCAGTTTTGCATGCAAACCTGAAGGCCACATGCAGAGTTACCCCGAAACTGGCTTATTGAGGGCTCACATTTTGCATGCAAAAATGCACCGGAGGAGACGCCGGCATGGCCGAAATCATTCCCATCGCACCCCAGGGCCTGACCGGCCAGGTCGCCGCCCGGCTGCGCACTTTGCTCATCGAGGGCGAGATCGCGCCCGGTGCCAAGCTCAACGAACGGGTGCTCGCCGAGCAGTTGCGGGTTTCGCGCACGCCGTTGCGCGAAGCGATCAAGCTGCTCGCCGTGGAGGGGCTGGTCGACCTGCTGCCCAACCGCGGCGCGGTCGCGGTCAAACTGACCGAGGCCGACATCGTCCACAGCTTCGAGGTGGTGGCCGGGCTCGAAGCCATGTCGGGCCGCTTCGCGGCGCAGCGCATCGGCGACGACGAGCTCGCCGAGTTGCGCGCGCTGCACTACGAGATGCTGGCGGCCTACGCGCGGCGCGACCTGTCGAACTACTACCGCCTGAATGCGATGGTCCACGCCGGCATCAACGCCGCCGCCCGCAACCCGGTGCTGAGCGCGACCTATGCGCGCATCAACGCCCGCGTCCAGTCGCTGCGCTTTCGCACGAACCAGAACGAAGCGAAGTGGAAGCGCGCCGTCGCCGAGCACGAACAGATGATCGCGGCGCTCGAGGCGCGCGACGCCGACGCACTGGGCCAGGTGCTGGTCGAGCACCTGCACGGCAAGCTCGATACGGTGCTGGCGCTGATGCGTGCCGGCGAAGTCACCCCCGCGGCCCAGTTGAAGGCCTGAGCGCTGAGAGGCCAACGAACCCATGACCCTTGAAGCGCGTCTGCGCCAGGAAACCCGCGGCGAGGTGATGTTCGACGCCGCCTCGCGCGGGCGCTATGCGACCGATGCCTCGATCTACCAGATCGTGCCGACGGGCGTCTTCGTGCCGTCCGACGCCGAAGACGTCGCGATCGCGCTGCAGGTCGCGCGCGAAGAAAAGGTGCCGGTGCTGCCACGTGGCGCCGGCACCAGCCAGTGCGGCCAGACCGTCGGCGAGGCGCTGGTGATCGACACCACCAAGCACCTGCGCCGCGTGCTCGACGTGAACGTCGAGGCGCGCCGCGCAACGGTCGAGCCCGGCCTGGTGCTGGACCACCTGAACGCGCAGCTCAAGCCGCACGGGCTGTGGTACCCGGTTGATGTCTCGACCAGCGCGCAGGCCACGCTCGGCGGCATGGCGGGCAACAATTCCTGCGGCAGCCGCTCGATCGCCTACGGCAACATGGTCCACAACGTGATCGGCGCGAGCGCCTGGCTGTCCGACGGCGCGCTGCTCGATTTCGGGCCGGTGGCGACGCTCACCGGCCGTGCGAAGGCGATCGCCGATTTCGTGCGCGGCCTGGCCGAGCAGCGGCGCAGCGAGATCGAGACGCGCTGGCCCAAGGTGCTGCGCCGCGTGGCCGGCTACAACCTCGACATCTTCTGCAACCAGAGCGAGAGGCCGTACACCGCGGACGGCAGCGTCAACCTGGCGCACCTGCTGGTCGGGGCCGAAGGCACGCTGGCGTTCACGAAGACGCTGACACTGCAACTGGCCGAACTGCCGCGCCGCAAGGTGCTGGGTATCGTCAATTTCCCAACCTTCCGCGCCGCCATGGCGGCCGCGCAGCACATCGTCAAGCTCGGGCCGACCGCGGTCGAGCTGGTCGATCGCATCATGATCGAGCTGGCGCTGGCCAACGCCGCGTTCCGCCCGACCGTCGAGACGGCGTTGATCGGCCGCCCGGCGGCGATCCTGCTGGTGGAGTTTGCCGGTGCAGACGGGCTGGTATCGAAGCTGACTCAACTGGCCGAGCTGATGGGCGACCTGGGCCTGCCGGGCAGTGTGGTGCCGATGCCCGACGAGGCCGCGCAGAAGGCACTGTGGGAGGTGCGCAAGGCGGGCCTGAACATCATGATGAGCCTGAAGGGCGACGGCAAGCCCGTGAGCTTCATCGAGGACTGCGCGGTGCCGCTGGAGCATCTGGCCGACTACACCGATGCCCTGACCGAGGTCTTCGAACGTCACGGAACGCACGGCACCTGGTACGCGCATGCGTCGGTCGGCACGCTGCACGTGCGGCCGATCCTCGACATGCGGCGCGATGGCCGTGAGGGTGGTGCGACGCGCATGCGCATGATCGCCGACGAGGCCGCGGCGCTGGTTCGCCAGTACAAGGGCGCCTACAGCGGCGAGCACGGCGACGGCCTGTGCCGCGGCGAGTGGATCGAGTGGCAGTTCGGCCCGGCGATCACTCAGGCGCTGGCGGCGATCAAGCGCGAGCTCGACCCCATCAACCTCTTCAACCCGGGCAAGATCATCGACCCGCCGCGCATGGACGATGTGGCGCTGTTCCGCTTTCCACCGCCGTCGGCGCCCAAGCCCTATGCGCGCATCCCGATCACGCCGGTGCTCGACTGGTCGGCGTGGAACGTGCAGAACGACCCGGTCACCGAAGCGACCACCGCGCCCGGCACGGGCGGCGACGTGACCGGCGGCCTGGCCGCCGCGGTCGAGATGTGCAACAACAACGGCCACTGCCGCAAGTTCGACGCCGGCACGATGTGTCCGAGCTACCGGGTGACGCGCGACGAGAAACACCTGACACGTGGCCGCGCCAACACGCTGCGCCTGGCGCTGTCGGGCCAACTCGGCGCCGACGCGTTCACCAGCGACGCGATGGCCGAGACGATGGACCTGTGCGTCGGCTGCAAGGGCTGCAGGCGCGATTGCCCGACCGGCATCGACATGGCGCGCATGAAGGTCGAGTTCCTCGCGCACTACAAGGCGCGCCATGGCTGGAGCTTGAAGGACAAGCTGGTGGCCCGCCTGCCGGACTACGCGCGAGCGCTGTCCGCGCTGCCGTGGCTGGCCAACCTGCGCGACAGGCTGCCCGGCGCGGCGCGCTTGAGCGAACGCTGGCTAGGGCTGTCGGCCCAGCGTTCGCTGCCGACGTGGCGGCGCGACACCTTCTGGCGCAGCACGACACCCGGCGACTTCGCCAGCCGCGACGAGACCATCGCCGTGGCCCGCGCGGGCGGCAAGGCCGCCGTGCTCTTTGTCGACACCTTCAACGGCACCTTCGAGACCGAAAACGCCGTCGCCGCCGCGCAGGTGCTGCGCGCCGCCGGCTACACGCTGCACACGCTCGACAAAGGCAGCGGCCACCACTGCTGCGGCCGCACCTACCTGGCCAGCGGCATGGTCGATGAAGCCAAGGCCCGGGCCGGCGCATTGGTCGATGCGTTGCTGCCGCTGGCGCAAGCGGGTGTGGCCATCGTCGGCCTCGAACCGTCTTGCCTGCTGACGCTGCGCGATGAAGCGCTGGTGATGGGCCTGGGCGACAAGGCGCAGACCGTGGCTGATCACGCGCTATTGTTCGAGGAGTTTATCGCCCGCGAAGCCCGGGCCGGCCGCTTCCAGCCGGCCTTCAAACCGCTGTCCACACCGATCCTCGTGCACGGCCACTGCCACCAGAAGGCCTTCGGCGCCGTGAGCCCGGTCCTCGATGTGCTGCGCCTGATTCCGGGCGCGCAACCGGCACTGATCGAGAGCTCCTGCTGCGGCATGGCCGGCAGCTTCGGCTACGAGGCCGCGCACCACGCGGTGTCGATGCAGATGGCCGAGCTGAGTCTGTTGCCCGCGGTGCGCAAGGCACCCGAGGCCATCGTCGTCGCTGACGGCACCAGCTGCCGCCACCAGATCGCCGACGGCGCGCGGCGCGCGGCGGTCCACGCGGCGCGGCTGCTGGCGCGCCAGTTGATCTGACGCCGCACGCCGCATTTCACATTGGGCTGCCGCTGACGTGGCTCGACCTTTCTCGTTCCATCCTGGAACGACCGCCACCGCTGCGGTGCTGACCCCAGCGCGGCTGACCGTAGGACGCCAGTCGGTCGGGACCCGGGCACGAAATGGGCACAGGAGGGGCACAAAGCAAAACGCCAACCTTTCGGTTGGCGTTCGCTTCGCGGCTGAGCCGCTGTTGTATTGGTTGCGGAGGCAAGATTTGAACTTGCGACCTTTGGGTTATGAGCCCAACGAGCTACCAGGCTGCTCCACTCCGCGTCAGTGTTCGAATTATAGCCGAGCGATGCTCACTCGGTGGCGTCGGCCTGGACTTCTTCGGTCTTCGGCTCGGGGCGATCGACCAGTTCGACGAAGGCCATCGGCGCGTTGTCGCCGACGCGGAAACCCATCTTGAGGATGCGGGTGTAGCCGCCCGGGCGCGCCTTGTAGCGCGGGCCCAGTTCGCCGAACAGCTTGGTCACCACGTCGCGATCGCGCGTGCGGTCGAAGGCCAGGCGGCGGTTGGCCAGCGTCGGCTCCTTGGCCAGCGTGATCAGCGGCTCGACGGCCATGCGCAGTTCCTTGGCCTTGGGCAGCGTGGTCTTGATCGCCTCGTGGGTGATCAGCGAATTGCACATGTTGCGCAGCATCGCCAGGCGATGGCTGCTCGTGCGGTTGAGTTTGCGAAGTCCGTGACGATGGCGCATGGTGCTTTGTCCTTTCTTTATCGATGACCCGCAGCCGTGTCAGGTACTGCGGGGTGCACGCTTGCTGGCGGTGGCTTACCGCTTGTCGAGGCCCTGCGGGGGCCAGTTCTCCAGCCGCGCGCCGAGCGTGAGCCCGCGCGAAGCCAGCACTTCCTTGATTTCGTTGAGCGACTTGCGACCCAGGTTCGGCGTCTTCAGCAGCTCGGTCTCGGTGCGCTGGATCAGGTCGCCGATGTAGTAGATGTTCTCGGCCTTCAGGCAGTTGGCCGAGCGGACGGTCAGTTCGAGCTCGTCGACCGGGCGCAGCAGGATCGGGTCGAATTGCGAGCTGCGGGTCTGCACCGGCTGGTCGAACGCGGCCAGGTCGCTGCCCTCGAGCTGCGCGAACACCGCGAGCTGCTCGACCAGGATCTTGGCCGAGGCGCGGATCGCTTCCTCGGGGCTGATCGCGCCGTTGGTCTCGATCTCCATCACCAGCTTGTCGAGGTCGGTGCGCTGTTCGACGCGCGCGTTCTCGACCGCGTAGCTGACGCGCTTGACCGGCGAGAAGGACGCGTCGAGCACGATGCGGCCGATGCTCTTGGTCGGCTCGTCGCCGAAGCGGCGCAGGTTGCCCGGCACGTAGCCGCGGCCCTTCTCGACCTTGATCTGCATGTCGAGCTTGCCGCCATGCGCCAGGTGCGAGATCACGTGCTGCGGGTTGACGATCTCGACATCGTGCGGCGTCTGGATGTCGGCGGCCGTGACCGGGCCCTCGCCTTCCTTGCGCAGCACCAGCGTCACTTCGTCGCGGTTGTGCAGACGGAACACCACGCCCTTGAGGTTGAGCATGATGTGGACGACGTCTTCCTGCACGCCGTCGACGGTGGAGTACTCGTGCAGCACGCCGGCGATCGTGACTTCGGTGGGGGCGTAGCCCACCATCGAGCTCAGCAGCACGCGGCGCAGCGCGTTGCCCAGCGTGTGTCCGTAGCCGCGCTCGAAGGGCTCGAGCACGGCCTTGGCGCGGTGGCCGCCCAGCGGCTCGACGTTGATGGACTTGGGCTTCAGCAGATTGGTTTGCATGAGTTCTCTAGTTCCTCTCAATACCCTCGGCTCGTTACACCGATAAGGCTGATGGACCACGCCGGGCGATCTTGGGAAACGCAGCGCGCCCGGCAAGCGCTGCGCTTCTTATGCGGTCCGCTTAACGCGAATACAGTTCGACGATCAGCGACTCGTTGATTTCGGCGCCGAACTCGTCACGGTCCGGTGCCTTGGTGAACACGCCCTCGAGCTTGGTAGCGTCGACCTTGACCCAGGCCGGCAGGCCCACCGACTCGGCGAGCTTGAGCGAGTCCGTGACCCGCAGCTGCTTCTTGGCCTTCTCGCGCACGGCGACCACGTCGCCGACCTTGACCGAGTAGGACGCGATGTTGACCACGTTGCCGTTGACCGTGATGCCTTGGTGCGACACCAGCTGGCGCGCCTCGGCGCGCGTGCTGCCGAAGCCCATGCGGTAGACCACGTTGTCCAGGCGCGACTCGAGCAGCAGCAGCAGCGTGGTGCCGGTGTTGCCCTTGCGGCGCTCGGCCTCGGCGAAGTAGCGGCGGAACTGGCGTTCCAGCACGCCGTACATGCGCTTGACCTTCTGCTTCTCGCGAAGTTGCAGGCCGAAGTCGCTGGTGCGCGAGCCGCTGGTGCGGCCGTGCTGGCCGGGCTTGGATTCGAACTTGGCCTTGTCGCTGATGGCGCGGCGAGCGCTCTTCAGGAACAGGTCGGTGCCTTCACGGCGGGAGAGTTTGGCCTTGGGGCCGAGGTAACGTGCCACGTTGCTTTCCTTCTTTCAATCTGACGCGACCTTCGTGTCGCGCGAGTCCGGCGGAGTGTTGTTGTGGGCGCTCGGACGGTGGGCTTGTAAAACGCCAATGCCGGCAAGCCTTTCAGCCCGCCGGCATGGCACCGAATGGCTTAGATGCGGCGGCGCTTCTGCGGGCGGCAGCCGTTGTGGGGCACCGGCGTCACGTCGCTGATCGAGTTGATGCGGATGCCCAGCGAGGCCAGAGCACGCACGCTCGACTCGCGGCCCGGGCCCGGGCCCTTGATGCGCACGTCCAGCGTCTTGATGCCCTGCTCCTGCGCCGCGCGGCCGGCGTTCTCGGCCGCGACCTGGGCCGCGAAGGGCGTGCTCTTGCGCGAGCCCTTGAAACCCTGGCCGCCCGAGGACGCCCACGACAGCGCGCCGCCCTGGCGGTCGGTGATCGTGATGATGGTGTTGTTGAACGACGCGTGCACGTGACAGATGCCGTCCGAGACGTTCTTGCGAACCTTCTTGCTGACGCGGCGTGCGGCGGTGTTGGGCTGTGCCTTGGTGGCCATGAGAGTCGTTCCTTTGTCCGATTACTTCTTCAGCGCGGCGGCCGACTTGCGCGGGCCCTTGCGGGTACGCGCATTGGTCTTGGTGCGCTGGCCGCGCACCGGCAGGCCGCGGCGATGGCGCAGGCCACGGTAGCAGCCGAGGTCCATCAGGCGCTTGATGTTGATCGACATCTCGCGGCGCAGGTCGCCCTCGATCGTCATGCGACCGATCTCCTCGCGGATCTTCTCGAGGTCGCCGTCGGTCAGGTCCTTGATCTTCTTCGAGTAGGCGATGCCCGCCCGCTCGCAGATCTTCTGCGCCGTGGTGCGGCCGATGCCGTAGATGTGCGTGAGGCCGATCTCCGCGTGCTTGTGCGGCGGGATGTTGATGCCGGCAATACGTGCCATGTTGCTTCCTTAAGAAATCAGGCGATCAGCCTTGACGCTGCTTGTGACGCGGGTCGGTGCAGATCACCCGAACCACGCCATTGCGGCGGATGATCTTGCAGTTGCGGCACATCTTCTTGACCGATGCGGCGACTTTCATTTCTCTGTTCTCCTTACTTGGCACGGAACACGATGCGTGCCCGCGTCAGGTCATAGGGTGTCAATTCGACGGTAACCTTGTCCCCCGGCAGGATGCGGATGTAGTGCATGCGCATCTTCCCGGAGATGTGGCCCAGAACCACGTGGCCGTTCTCCAGCTTCACGCGGAACGTCGCATTGGGGAGGTTCTCCAGGATCTCCCCCTGCATCTGGATGACGTCGTCCTTGGCCATTTCCTTTTCAAGTGGTCTTGAAGTTGGCCTTCTTGAGCAACGACTCGTACTGCTGGCTCATCACGTAGCTCTGCACCTGGGCCCAGAAGTCCATCGTCACGACGACGATGATCAGCAACGAGGTGCCGCCGAAGTAGAACGGCACGTTGTACTTCAACACCAGGAACTCGGGCAGCAGGCACACCGCGGTGATGTAGATTGCGCCGGCCAAGGTCAGGCGGCCCAGGATGCGGTCGATGTACTTGGCGGTCTGGTCGCCCGGACGGATGCCGGGGATGAAGGCGCCGCTCTTCTTCAGGTTGTCGGCGGTCTCGCGGCTGTTGAACACGAGCGCCGTGTAGAAGAAGCAGAAGAACACGATCATCGCCGCGTACAGCAGCACGTAGATCGGCTGGCCGGGCGACAGCGCGCCCGACAGGTCCTTCAGCCAACGCATGCCTTCGCCGGTGGCGAACCAGCCCACCGCGGTGGCCGGCAGCAGGATGATCGACGAGGCGAAGATCGGCGGGATCACACCGCTCATGTTCAGCTTGAGCGGCAGGTGCGAACTCTGTCCGCCGTAGACCTTGTTGCCGACCTGGCGCTTGGCGTAGTTGACCAGGATCTTGCGCTGCCCGCGTTCGACGTAGACGACGAAGTAGGTCACCAGCCCCACCAGCGCGATGATGAACAGGCAGGCGATGATGCTCATCGCGCCGGTGCGCACCAGCTCGAACAGGCCGGCGATCGCGCTCGGCAGACCGGCGGCGATGCCGGCGAAGATGATGATCGAGATGCCGTTGCCCAGGCCGCGCTCGGTGATCTGCTCGCCCAGCCACATCAGGAACATGGTTCCCGACACCAGGCTCACGACCGCCGTGAAGCGGAAACCGAAGCCGGGGTTGAGCACCAAGCCGGCAGAGCCTTCGAGCGCGATCGCGATGCCCAGCGACTGGAAGATCGCCAGCAGCAGCGTGCCATAGCGCGTGTACTGCGTGATCTTGCGGCGGCCCGACTCGCCTTCCTTCTTGATGGCTTCGAGCGAGGGCACGACGTAGGTCATCAACTGCATGATGATCGACGCCGAGATGTAGGGCATGATGCCCAGCGCCAGCACCGAGAAGCGCGACAACGCGCCGCCGCTGAACATGTTGAACAGGTTCAGGATGCCGCCTTCCTGGCTCTTGAACAGCTCGGCCATCTGGCTCGGGTCGATGCCCGGCACCGGGATGTGCGTGCCCAGGCGATAGACCACGAGCGCGAGCAGCAGGAAGACGAGCCTGCGCCGCAGGTCGCCGAACTTGCCGCTCTTCGCGAGGGTGGTGGCGTTGGTGGCCAAGGTCGTCCTTACCTGAGAACCTACTCGGCGACGCTGCCGCCGGCCGCCTCGATGGCGGCCTTGGCGCCGGCGGTCGCGCCGATGCCCTTGAGCACGACCTTCGCGCTCAGTTCACCGGTCTTGATGACCTTGACGGTCTTGATCATGTCGCCGACCAGGCCGGCCTGCTTCAGCGCGAGCAGGTCGACCTCGGGCAGGCCGAGCTTCTGCAGCTCGCCCAGCGTGATCTGCCCGGCGTACTTCAGCGTCTGCGACTTGAAGCCACGCTTGGGCAGGCGACGCTGCATCGGCATCTGGCCGCCTTCGAAGCCCACCTTGTGGTAGCCACCGGCGCGGCTCTTCTGGCCCTTGTGGCCACGGCCGGCCGTCTTGCCCAGGCCCGAGCCGATGCCGCGGCCGACGCGGCGACGCGCCTTCTTGCTGCCCTCGGCGGGCTTGATCGTATTGAGTTCCATCACAGCACCTGCACCAGGTACGAGACCTTGTTGATCATGCCGCGCACTGCCGGCGTGTCTTCCAGCGTGCGCGTGCTGTTGAGCCTGCGCAGGCCCAGGCCGCGCACCGTATCGCGGTGCGACTGCATGGTCCCGGCCACGCTCTTGACGAGCTTGACAGTCAGTGTTTTCTTGTCAGCCATGTTCGATGCTCCGGTCGGTCAGTTGAAGATGTCTTCAACCGTCTTGCCGCGCTTGGCCGCCACGGCGGCGGGCGTGCTGCAGCGCTCGAGCGCGTCCAGCGTGGCGCGCACCATGTTGTACGGGTTGGTCGAGCCGAGGTTCTTGGCGACGATGTCCTTGACGCCCATCACCTCGAACACGGCGCGCATCGGGCCGCCGGCGATGATGCCGTCACCCGGCTTGGCCGGCGCCATCAGCACCTTGGCCGCGCCGTGAGCGCCCCGCACCTGATGCTGGATGGTGCCGTTCTTGAGCGCCACCTTCTTCATGTTGCGGCGCGCGGCTTCCATCGCCTTCTGCACCGCGACCGGCACTTCCTTGGCCTTGCCCTTGCCCATGCCGATGCGGCCGTCGCCGTCGCCGACGACGGTCAGCGCCGCAAAGCTCAGCGTGCGGCCGCCCTTGACGACCTTGGTGACGCGGTTGACCGCGATCATCTTTTCCTTCAGGCCGTCGTCGTTGCCTTCGGTCTGAGCGCGGGGTTGAAACTTTGCCATTGCTTGTTTGCTCCTTGCGTCAGAACTTCAGGCCGGCTTCACGCGCGGCTTCGGCCAGCGCCTTGATGCGGCCGTGATACGCGTAGCCCGCGCGGTCGAAAGCCACGCTCTCGACGCCGGCGGCCTTGGCCTTCTCGGCGATGCGCTTGCCGACGATTGCCGCAGCAGCGGCGTTGCCGCCCTTGCCTGCCGCGCCGAGCGACTCGCGCACTTCCTTCTCGGCGGTGGACGCCGAGGCCAGCACCTTGGCGCCGTCGTCGGAAATGACGCTGGCGTAGATGTGCAGATTGCTGCGGAACACCGTCAGGCGCGCGACGCGCTGCGTGGCGATGCGCAGGCGGGTCTGGCGGGAGCGGCGCAGACGCTGGTCTTTCTTGCTCAGTGACATGTCCGTCGCTCCTTACTTCTTCTTGGTCTCTTTGAGGACCACGCGTTCGCCGACATAGCGGATGCCCTTGCCCTTGTAGGGCTCGGGCGGGCGCACGGCGCGCACCTCGGCGGCGATCTGGCCGACCGCCTGGCGGTCGGCGCCCTTGATGTTGATCTCGGTCTGCGTCGGGCACTCGACCTTCACGCCGGCAGGCATCTCCATCACCACCGGGTGCGAGAAGCCGACCTGCAGGTTCAGCTTGGTGCCCTGGGCCTGGGCGCGGAAGCCCACGCCGACCAGCGACAGCTTCTTCTCGAAGCCCTTGCTGACGCCGGTGACCATGTTGGCCACCAGCGCGCGCATCGTGCCGCTCATCGCGTCGGCTTCAGCGCTGTCGTTGTTGGCGGCAAAGCTGACCTTGCCCGAATCGTTCTTGACGGACACCAGCGGGTGCGCCGGGCGCTTCAACGTGCCCTGGGCGCCCTTGACGCTGATCTCGTTGGCCGACACCGCCACTTCCACGCCTTGCGGGACGGCGATCGGCATCTTTCCTACGCGCGACATCGCTTGATCTCCTTAGGCCACGTAGCAGAGCACTTCGCCGCCGATACCGGCAGCGCGCGCCTTGCGGTCGGTCATCACGCCCTTGGGTGTGGTGACGATCGCCACGCCCAGGCCGTTCATGACCTGCGGAATGTCGTGGCGGCCACGGTAGATGCGCAGGCCGGGGCGGCTGACGCGCTCGATGCGCTCGATCACCGGGCGACCGGCGTAGTACTTCAGCGCTATCTCGAGTTCGGCCTTGGCGTCGCCCTTGATGGCGAAGCCGTCGATGTAGCCTTCGTCCTTCAACACCTGGGCGATCGCGACCTTGAGCTTGGACGACGGCATCGTGACGGCCGTCTTGTCCACGCTCTGGGCATTGCGAATGCGCGTCAGCATGTCGGCGATGGGATCACTCATGCTCATTTGATTGGCTCCTATCGCTTACCAGCTGGCCTTGACCACGCCGGGAATGTCGCCCTTGAAGGCGAGTTCGCGGATCTTGCTGCGCGCCAGTCCGAACTTGCGGAAGGTGCCGCGCGGGCGGCCCGTCTGCTCGCAGCGGTTGCGCTGGCGCGTCGGGTAGGCGTTGCGCGGCAGCGATTGCAGCGCCAGGCGCGCGGCGTAGCGCTCTTCGTCGGACTTCTTGGCGTCGTTGGCGGTCGCCTTCAGTTCGTCGTACTTCTTCTTGTACTTGGCAACGAGCTGCTCGCGCTTGAGCTCACGTTGAATCAGGGACATCTTGGCCATGAGCTCTTGCCTCAGTTCTTGAACGGGAAGCGGAAGGCCTGCAGGAGCGCCTTGCACTCGTCATCAGTCTTCGCGCTGGTCGTGATGGAGATGTTCATGCCCCGCACCGCGTCGACCTTGTCGTAGTCGATCTCGGGGAAGATGATCTGTTCCTTGACGCCGATGTTGTAGTTGCCGCGGCCGTCGAAGGAGCGCCCCGAGATGCCGCGGAAGTCGCGCACGCGCGGCAGCGCCACGGTGACGAAGCGGTCCAGGAACTCGTACATGCGGGCGCCGCGCAGCGTGACCATCGTGCCGATGGCGACGTTCTCGCGCACCTTGAAGTTCGCGATCGCCTTCTTGGTCTTGGTGACCACCGGCTTCTGGCCGGCGATCTTGGTGAGGTCGCCCACGGCGTTGTCCATCACCTTCTTGTCGGCCACCGCCTCGGACACGCCCATGTTGAGCGTGATCTTGGTCAGGCGCGGGACCTGCATCGTGGACTTGTAGCCGAACTTGGCCATCAGGTCGGGCACGATCTTTTCGCGGTAGATCGCGTGCAGGCGCGCCGGGGAGGCGGGCGCGGCTGCAGCGGCGGCTGCGGGTTTCTTTGCCATGATTACTTAGCCCCGATCTCTTTGCCGGTGGACTTGTAGACGCGCACGCCGTTGTCCTTGGTCTTGCGCGATTCCTGCTCGGCCTTGGTCAGCAACTTGATGCCCACGCGATCGGCCTTGCCGGTCTCGGGGTTGAAGATCGCCAGGTTGGACTGGTCGATCGGCATCGTCTTGTCGATCACGCCGCCGGTGGTGCCCTTCATCGGGTTCGGCTTGACGTGCTTCTTGACGACGTTGACGCCCTCGACCACGAGGTGGCTGTCGTCGACGCGGCGGGTCACGGTGCCGCGCTTGCCCTTGTCGCGGCCGGTGGTCACGATGACCTGGTCGCCTTTGCGGAGTTTGTTCATGGTCAGAGCACCTCGGGAGCGAGGGAAACGATCTTCATGAAACGCTCGGTGCGCAGCTCGCGCGTCACCGGCCCGAAGATGCGGGTGCCGATCGGCTCGAGCTTGGCGTTGAGCAGCACGGCGGCGTTGCCGTCGAACTTGACCAGCGAGCCGTCGTTGCGGCGCACGCCCTTGGCGGTACGCACCACCACGGCGTTGTAGACCTCGCCCTTCTTGACGCGGCCACGCGGCGCGGCTTCCTTGATCGAAACCTTGATCACGTCGCCGATGCCGGCGTAGCGTCGCTTGGAGCCGCCGAGCACCTTGATGCACATGACGGTCTTCGCGCCAGTGTTGTCCGCGACGTCAAGTCGCGATTGCATTTGGATCATGTTGTGTTCCCAACTTGCGGCGGCCTTGCGGCCGGCGGCAGTCTTGGGCCCCGAGTTTGGGACTTGTGGGCTAAGCGCCTTTCAAGGGACCCCTGAAAAGGCGAAGCGCGGATTCTAGCGGTAAATCGGGCGCCTTGCCAAGACGCCCGAATCGGAAAGCCTAGGCCAGCAACTCCTTGGCCTGCTTGAGCATCGTGTCGGCGTCGCTGACCTCGAACTTGCCCGGGGCCTCGACATTGAGCGACTTGACCACCCCGTCGACCACCAGCATCGAGTAGCGGTTGGAGCGCAGGCCCATGCCGCGGCCGGTCAGGTCCAGCGTCAGGCCGGTGGCCTTGGCGAAGTCGGC
This sequence comes from Aquincola sp., assembly GCA_022841885.1. GTDB lineage: Bacteria > Pseudomonadota > Gammaproteobacteria > Burkholderiales > Burkholderiaceae_C > CADEEN01. The sequence goes on from JALHQP010000035.1 coordinate 28,671, forward strand.
GCTGCCGTCGGCCATCATGCGCACCTTGCCGGCGGTCTTCTGGTCGCGGCCCCAGGCGCCCATCACGAACGCGTCGTTCACCGATACGCACCAGATCTCGTCCACGCCGGCCGCCTTCAGCGCAGCGGCCTTTTCCACGTAGCCGGGCACATGCTTGGCCGAGCAGGTGGGGGTGTAAGCGCCGGGCAGCGCGAACAGCGCGATCTTCTTGCCGGCCGTCAGCGTGACCAGGTCGAAGGTGTTGGGGCCGACCGAACAGCCATTGCCCTCGACCTCGATGAACTCCTGCAGCTTGCCTGCGGGCAGCTTGTCGCCGACTTGGATCATGGGTGTCTCCTGGTGTGGGGAATGGACAACGGCCGGGCGCCAGTGTTCCAGCGTTCCGGCCGTCTTGCAGACGGGTGGGCGGTGGCCCTCAGACCAGCTTGGCCTTTTCGACCAGGCGCGTGACGACCCAGGACTTGGTCTTGGAGATCGGACGGCTCTCGGTGATCTCGACGACGTCGCCCATCTTGTACTCGCCCTTCTCGTCGTGCGCGTGGTACTTGCTCGAGCGCGCGACGATCTTGCCGTACAGCTCGTGCGTGACGCGGCGCTCGACGAGCACGGTGACGGTCTTGGAGCGCTTGTCGCTGACGACCTTGCCGACGAAGGTGCGGACGACCTTGCCTTCGGCGTGGGCGGCGGAAACTACAGAGCTGGTCACTTGGCAGCCTCCTTCTTCTTCTGCGCCAGGATGGTCTTGGCGCGTGCGATGTCGCGGCGGGTCTTGCCCAGCTCGCTGTGGTTGGAGAGCTGCTGGGTGGCCTTCTGCATGCGCAACTTGAAGTGCTTGGTCAGCAGTTCGCCGACTTCCTTCTCGAGCGCAGCGCCGTCCTTGGCGCGCAGTTCAGATGCTTTCATGGCTTGTTCCTCAGGCACCGACCTGACGGGCGACGAAGGTGCACGACAGCGGCAGCTTGGCTGCCGCCAGCGTGAACGCCTCGCGCGCCAGCGTCTCGGGCACGCCGTTCAGTTCGTAAAGCACCTTGCCGGGCTGGATCTCGGCCACCCAGTACTCCGGGTTGCCCTTGCCGTTGCCCATGCGGACTTCGGCCGGCTTCTGGCTGATCGGCTTGTCCGGGAAGATGCGGATGAAGATGCGCCCGCCGCGCTTGATGTGGCGGCTGATCGCGCGACGCGCGGCTTCGATCTGGCGCGCCGTCAGACGGCCGCGCTCGGTGGCCTTGAGGCCGAAGTCGCCGAACGACACGTTGGCGCCGCGCGTGGCGACACCGGTGTTGCGGCCCTTCTGTTCCTTGCGGTATTTGCGGCGATTGGGTTGCAGCATGTCTTGTTCTCCTTAGGCGCCGCTCGAAGGCGTGGTCGGCGCCTTGCGGACGCGCTTGGCCGCCGGCTTGGGCGCGTCGACACCCGCCGCCTCGGCGGGCTTGTCGCTGCCATCGGCCGGTGCACCGCCGGCGCGCGGCGCTCTGTCAGCA
>JALHQP010000036.1 GCA_022841885.1 Aquincola sp.
GACCGCCGAGCGAGCACACCATGCGCACGAAGCGCTCGGCCGCCGCGCCGCTGGCCAGCGCACGCCGCGCCAGGCGCTCGCCTTCGTCCGCGCTCGACGCCAGCCCGGTCAAGGCCAGCATCTCGCCGGCCAGCGCCAGCGTCACGGCCTCGAGCCGCGGCTCGCGTGGGCCGCGGCCGGCGAGGAAGTCGATGGCCTCGCGCACTTCGAGCGCGTTGCCGACGGTCGTGCCGAGCACCTGGTTCATGTCGGTGATCAGCGCGCGTGTCGGCAAGCCGGCGCTGCCGGCCACGCCGACGATGCTGGCCGCGAGTTCGCGCGCGGCCTCGAGCGTGGGGCAGAACGCGCCGTTGCCGGCCTTGACGTCCATCACCAGGCCCTGCAGGCCGGCGGCAAGCTTCTTCGACAGGATGCTCGCGGTGATCAGCGGCACCGACTCGACCGTGGCCGTGACGTCGCGGATCGCGTAGAGCCGCCGGTCCGCCGGCGCGACCCGCGCGCTGGCACCGACGATCGCGCACCCGGCCTCGCGCAACGCGCGCGTCAGCAGCGCCCGCGACGGCGCCACGTCGTAGCCGGCCAGGCTCTGCATCTTGTCGAGCGTGCCGCCGGTGTGGCCGAGGCCGCGGCCGCTGATCATCGGCACGACACCGCCGCAGGCCGCGACGATCGGCGCCAGCATCAGGCTGACCTTGTCGCCGACACCGCCGGTGGAGTGCTTGTCGACGATCGGCCCCGGCAGGCGAGCCCCGGACCAGTCGAGCACCTGGCCCGAATGCGTCATCGCGCGCGTGAGCGCGGCGCACTCGTCGCGCGTCATGCCGCGCAGCAGGGTCGCCATCGCGAGCGCAGCGACCTGGCCCTCGCTCCACGAGCCATCGGTCAGGCCGCGCACGAAGGCATCGATCTGCGGCGCGTCGAGCACACGACCGTCGCGCTTGACGCGGATGATCTCGGCCGGGGTCATGGTCTCAGTAGCCGGGCGTCGGCGTCGCGGCCCCACCCTGCCCCGACAGCACGCGCTCGATGTCCGTGAGCAGGCCACTGGCCCCGAAGCGCAGCCGCGCCGGGTTCAGCATCCGCAGGCCCATCACGTCGCGCGCGAGCGTCAGGTAGCTCGTGGCGTCGGCCACCGTGCGGATGCCGCCCGAGGCCTTGAAACCCACCGCCGCGGCGCGCGGGTGGGCGGCGATGGCCTCGAGCATCACCCGCGCCGCATCGAACGAGGCGCCCTGCGCCGTCTTGCCGGAGCTCGTCTTCAGGAAGTCGACGCCGGCGTCCAGACCGATGCGGCAGGCGTGGCGGATCGCATCGGGCGTCGGCAGCTCGCCCGATTCGATGATCAGCTTCAGGCGCTGGCCGCGGCAGGCCGAGCGCACCTGCGCCACCAGTTGTGCCGCGGCGTCAGCCTGGCCGGCCAGCATCGTGCGCCACGGCAGCACCAAGTCCACCTCGTCGCCGCCGGCCGCGACGATCGCGCGTGTGTCGGCCAGTGCCCGCGCTGCGTCGAGCGCGCCGTCGGGGAAGTTGGCCACCGCAGCCACCGCCACGTCGCGCGGCAGCGCGGCGCGCGCCTGCGTCACGAAACGCGGCCAGACGCACACGGCGGCCACCTTGCCGTGGGGGCCGACGGCGCGCCGGCACAACGCGTCGATCGCCGCGGCGTCGTCGCCGTCGTTCAGGCTCGTCAGGTCGAGGCAGTCGAGCGCCAGGCGCGCGGCCTGCGTTGGCGTCATCAGCGGCGCACCACGTCCGCCGGCGGGGCGAAGTCGGCGGCCTTCAGCGGGCTGCCGGCCGCGATGTAGGCGCGCAGCACGTCGGCGTCGGTGAACCCGGTGTCGACATAGCCCGGGTGCGTGCTGAGCTTCGGATAGCCGTCGCCGCCGCCGGCACTGAAGTTCGGCAGCGCCAGGCGGTACTCGCGGCGTGCATCGATCGGCTGGCCGCCGACCTTGGCCTCCTTCAGCACGCCCGCCTCGATGACCATCTGCACGCCGGCGGTCTGCGGGAACCCGCCGGAGCCCGGCGTCATCTTGGCGATCGCCTCGAGGTACTTGGACAGTTCGGCACCCGACAGGCGCACCAGCGAGATCTGGTTCGCGAAGGGTTGCACCTTCAGCACGTCGCGGTAGCTCACCTTGCCTGCGGGCAGCGAGTCGCGCACGCCACCGGCGTTCATGATGGCCAGGTCGGCGCCGGTGCGATCCTGCATCGCGCGCGCGATCAGGTAGCCCAGGTTGGTCGGTTGCGCGCGCACGCGGGCGCGCTCGCCGTCGAACACGCCGACCGTCTCGCCCACCGGCACCGTCAGGCGCGCCTGACCGTTGTCCTGGAATGGCTTGAGGAAGTCACGCACGCCCGCGTCCTCGGCGATCGCCTCGCCGTAGAGCTTCGGCGGCTGGCCCGAGACACGCTGCTTCAGGTTCACCGGCAGCAGCTGGTACTTCACCAGTTCGACCTTGCCGCCGTCGATCACGAAGTCGGCGCGGCCGACGTACTTGCCCCACTCGTGCGCCTGCACGATCCAGGCACCGTTCTGGCGATCCGGCGCGCAAGGCTCGCCGGGCTTGTAGGCATCGTTGCGCTTGTTCTCGGCGCTCATGCACACCGGGTTCTGGCTGTGGCCGCCCACAATCAAGTCGATGCCCTTGACCGCGCGTGCCATCTCCACATCGCCGGGTGCGTTGACGCCCGACTTGCCGTCGGTGTAGTGACCCATGTGGGTGGCGGCGATCACGAAGTCGGCCTTGGCGCGCAGCTCGGGCACCAGCTTCGCAGCCTCCTCCGCGGGCTTTCGGAACTCGACGTTGACGATGTTCGACGCCATCACCATCTTGTGGGTGTCGTCGGTCGTCAGGCCCAACACCGCGATCCGGTAGCCGCCGCGCTCGAAGATGCGGTAGGGCTCGAACATGCGCTGCCCCGTCGTCCGGTTGTAGACGTTGGCCGACAGCAGCGGGAACTTCGACCACTGGCGCTGCTTGTCGAGCACGATCAGCGGCTTGTCGAACTCGTGGTTGCCGATCGCCGCGGCGTCGTAGCCGAGCAGGTTCATGCCCTTGAAGTCGGGCTCGGCATCCTGCAGGTCGCTCTCGGGCACGCCGGTGTTGATGTCGCCGCCGTCGAGCAGCAGCACCTGCCCGCCGCTGGCGGCCACTTCGGCGCGCACCTTGTCGATCAGGGTCTTGCGCGCGGCCAGGCCGTACTCGCCGTCGCTGTTGGGCCAGAAGCGGCCATGGTGGTCGTTGGTGTGCAGCACGGTCAGCTTCAGCGGTGCGCGCGGCCCGGTGGCGCAGCCGGCCAGCAACGCCGTCGTGGCCGCGAGGATCAGCAGTCGGGGGTTCAACATGGTCGGGGTCTCCGTGATAGTGGGCATCATGCCAAGGCCGGCACCACGGCCGCCAGCAACTGGGTGGCGCGCTGCCCGGCGGCCTGCGCCGCGGCCAGGGTCTGGGCGTGGCTCAGCGGCTCGCTGTCCAGGCCGGCGGCCAGGTTGGTGATCAGCGACAGCGCCAGCACGCGGATGCCGGCGTGGCGCGCCAGGATGGTCTCGGGCACGGTGCTCATGCCCACCGCGTCAGCGCCCAGCGTGCGCAGCATGCGGATCTCGGCCGGCGTTTCGAATTGCGGCCCGAGCATCCAGGCGTACACGCCCTCGTGCAGCGGCTGGTGCAGGCGCGCCGCCACCGCATGCGCGATGCGGCGCAGCGGCGGGTCGTAGGCGTCACGCAGGTCGACGAAGCGCTGCGAGCCCGGTTCGCCGTGCAGCGGTGTGCGCTGCACCATGTTCAGGTGGTCGGACACCAGCATCAGCGAGCCCGTGCCCATCGCTGGCTTCAGGCTGCCCGCGGCGTTGGTCAGCACCAGCATGCCCACGCCGAGCGCCGCCAGCGTGCGGATCGCGCCCTTCATTGCATCGGGGCGGCCGTCCTCGTAGGTGTGCTGGCGCCCGGCCAACACGGCCACCGGCACACCACCGATCATGCCCAGGCGCAGCGTGCCGGCGTGGCCGGCGACGCCGACCTCGGGAAAGGCCGGCAGCTCGGCATAGGGGATGTCGACCGCGCGCGTCACGCTGTCCCTCATGCCGCCCCAGCCCGAGCCGAGCACGACGGCCACGCGCGGCGGATGTGGGCCGCCGCGTTCGGAAATCAGCTTGGCGCTGGCTTGCACATGATCGTCGAATGCCGTCATCTCAGATGCTCCGGGCCGAAACTCGCCGGCAGCAACTCGCCGAGCGTATAGCGTTGTTGCACGCCCTGTGGGTTGGCGATGTAGACGACCGTGTCCGCGCCGCCGAACTCGCGCAGGCGCTGCCGGCAGCCGCCGCAGGGGGTGACCGGGTGCGGCGCATCGGCCAGCACGAGCACGGCCTGCAGGCGCCGCGCGCCGGCCACGGCCATGACGCCGACCGCGGTGGCCTCGGCACATTGGCTCTGCGGGTAGGCCGCATTCTCGACATTGCAGCCGGCGTGGATGCGCCCCGCGTCGTCGAGCAGCGCGGCGCCGACCGCGAAGTGCGAGTACGGCACATAGGCCTGCGCGCGCGCGGCGGTGGCCGCGGCAAGCAGTTCGTCGATGCGGTGATCGGTCGTCGCCATCAACGCTCCTTCAGGTACGGCGTGCCGAGCGCCTTGGGCGCATAGGCGCGGCCGATGAAGCCAGCCAGCAGCACGACGGTCAGCACATAGGGCAAGGCCTGCATCGCCTGCACCGGCACCGCACCGCCGCCCAGCCAGGCGGGCAGCGTGGCGCCCTGCAGCCGGATCGCCAGCGCGTCGAGAAAGCCGAACAGCAGGCAGGCCAGCAGGGCACCGAGCGGGTGCCACTTGCCGAAGATCATCGCCGCCAGGGCCATGTAGCCGCGGCCCGCGGTCATGTTGGGGATGAATTGCGGGTTCAGCGCCAGCACCAGGTAGCAGCCGGCCAGCGCGGCGAGCACGCCGTTGCCGGCGAGCGCCAGGTAGCGCATGCCGAGCACCGAGACACCCGCCGCGTCGACCATCGCCGGGTTCTCGCCGGTGGCGCGCCAGCGCAGGCCCAGGCGCGTGCGGTAGAGCAGCCACCAGACACCGACCACCAGCGCGAGTGCGATGTACACCAGCGCGGTGTGGCCGAACAGGCCGGCGAGCACCGGGCCCACCAGCGGCAGCTTGCCGAGCACCGCACCGACGCCGGCGAACCAGGGGTCGAGTCGCACCGCGTCGGGAATCGGCGGCGACTGCCCGCCCTGCTTGAACCAGGCGATGCCCAGCACCACCGTCAGGCCGGCAGCGGTCATCGTGATCGCCATGCCCATGACGACCTGGTCGCCGCGGTGGCTGACGCAGGCGAAGCCGTGCAGCATCGACAGTGCCAGGCCGAGCAGGATGGCCGCGCCCACCGCCAGCGTCAGCGAGCCGGTGCTGGCCGCCACGCTCGCAGCGCAGAACGCGGTGGCGAGCATCTTGCCCTCGAGGCCGAGGTCGATGACACCCGAGCGCTCGGACAAGGTGCCTGCGAGCGCGCACAGGATCAGCGGCGTGGCCACGCGCAGCGTCGACGCGAGCACGGTGCCCAGGGTCAGCGCGAAGTCATCCATGCGCCGCGGCTCCCGAGGCAGCCGGCACCCCAGCCGTGCCGCGAACCGCCCACCACGCGCGCGCAAGCCAAGGCGCGGCCACCTGCGCCATCGCACCGGCGAACAGCACGATCAGGCCCTGCAGCGTGAACACCATGTCGCGCGAGAAGCCCTGGATCTCGAACGCCAGCTCGGCCCCGCCCTGGTAGAGCGCGCCGAACAGCAGCGCGGCCAATGCGATGCCGATCGGGTGGTTGCGCCCGATCAGCGACACCGCGATGCCGGTGAAGCCGGCGCCGGCCACGAACTCGGCGATCAGGCGGTTGTGCACGCCGGCGATCTCGTTGATGCCGACCAGCCCGGCGAGCGCGCCCGAGATCGCCATCGCGACCACGATCTGCACGCGCGGCCGGATGCCGGCATAGCGCGCCGCGTCGGGCGAGTGGCCGACCGTGCGCAGCGCATAACCCGGCTGCGAGCGCCACAGCAGCAGCCAGGTGCCGACCAGTGCGCCCACCGCCAGCAGCACGCTGGCGTTGAGCGGCGTGTGCGGCCAGGCGATGCCCAGCGCTGCCAGCCACTCGTGTACACCCGGCAGTTGCGCTGCGGGCCCGAAGGCGCGCGTCTCGGGCGACATGTTGCCCGGCTCCTTGAGCTGGTTGACCAGCAGGTAGATCAGCAGCGCCGAGGCGATGAAGTTGAACATGATCGTCGTGATGACGACATGGCTGCCGCGGTAGGCCTGCAGCACGCCCGGTACCGCGGCCCAGGCCATGCCGAAGGCCATGGCCATGAGCACCATCGACGGCAGCAGCAGCCAGGCCGGCCACGACGCGCCGAAGGCCAGCCCGACCAGGGCCGCACCGAGCCCGCCCATCATCGCCTGCCCCTCGGCGCCGATGTTGAACAAGCCCGCGTGGTAGGCCACCGCGACCGCCAGCCCGGTGAAGACGAAGGTGGTCGTGTAGTACAGCGTGTAGCTGATGCCGCCGGCGCTGCCGAAGGCGCCCTTGATCAGCAGCAGCAGCACCTGCAGCGGGCTCTGGCCGATCGCCAGCAGCACGATCGCCGACACCGCGAACGCGAGCCCCAGGTTGAACAGCGGCAGGACGATCAGGTCGATCCAGCGCGGGACCTCGACCGGGTGGGCGCTGCTCATCGGTTCAAGCCGCCAGCGGCTGCGCCGCGCCGCCCATCAGCCGGCCGAGCGCGGCCTCGCTGCATTGCTCGATCGGCAGTTCGCCGACGATGCGGCCGGCGTTCATGACCAGCACGCGATCGGCCAATGCCAGGATCTCGTCGAGCTCGGAGGACACCAGCAGCACTGTGCTGCCGGCGTCGCGCATCGCGCGCAGGCGTTCGTGGATGAATTCGATCGCGCCGATGTCCACGCCGCGCGTGGGCTGGCCGACGAGCAGGATCGGCGGGCCGGGTGCAGCCTCGCGCGCCAGCACCAGCTTCTGCTGGTTGCCGCCGGAGAACTTGGATGAGCGCAGCTCGCTCTGGCGCGGGCGCACGTCGAAGTTCTCCATCATCTGCGCGCACGCGCCGCGCATCGCTGCGGGCTGCAGCCAGCCGGCGCGGTTGTAGCGCGGCTGGCGCTGGTAGCCGAGCACGGCCGACTCCCAGGCCGCGAAGGGCAGCACCAGGCCGCGCTTGTGCCGGTCCTCCGGCACGTGGGCGATGCCGAGCTCGCGTGCCACGTCGGGTGCGAGCCAGTGCGCAGGGGTGAAGCGCCGCGGGCCCCCTCCCGCTGTGATCGCCAGCGTGCCCTGCTGCGGCACCAGCAGCCCGGCCAGCGCGTCGAGCAATTCACTCTGGCCGTTGCCCGAGACGCCGGCGATGCCGACGATCTCGCCCGCATGCAATGCCAGCGATACGCCGTCCAGCCGTGGCACGCCGAACGCATCGCGCCAGGCCAGGCCCTCGGCGCGCATCAGCTCGGCACCGGGCGCGGCCTTCGCCCCCTCGATCCGGCCCAGGTGTACATGGCGCCCGACCATCGCCTCGGCCAGCGCGTCGATCGAGGTGCTGGCGATCGGCGTGTCCAGCACCACGGCACCCTGGCGCATCACGGTGACGGCGTCGCACAACGCCATGATCTCCTTGAGCTTGTGCGTGATCAGCAGGATCGTCGTACCCTGCGCGCGCAGCCGGCGCAGCGTGACGAAGAGCTGCTCGATCTCCTGCGGCGTCAGCACCGCGGTCGGTTCGTCGAGGATCAGGATGCGCGCGCCGCGGTACAGGGCCTTCAGGATCTCCAGGCGCTGGCGCTCGCCCACCGGCAGGTCTTCGACCTTGGCGTCGAGCGTCACTTCGAGCCCGGTGTCGCGCATCAGGGTCTCGAGCCTGTCGCGCACGATGCGCCGCGCCGCGTTCAGGCGCCAGGCCGGTTCGGCCCCCAGCATGATGTTGTCGAGCGCCGAGAGCGTGTCAACGAGCATGAAGTGCTGGTGCACCATGCCGATGCCCAATGCGATCGCGTCGTGCGAGTTGCGAATGCGCGCGCTTTGGCCCTCGACCTCGATCGAACCGCCGTCGGCCTGGTAGAAGCCGTAGAGGATCGACATCAGCGTGCTCTTGCCGGCGCCGTTCTCGCCGACGATGCCGTGCACCGTGCCGGCGGGCACCGTCAGGTCGACGGCGCGGTTGGCCTGCACCGCGCCGAAGCGCTTGTCGATCGCGCGCATGACCACCGCGGGCGGTGGCCGCGACTCGGTCATGGGCTTACTTGCAGGCGTTGCCGGCCATGTAGTCGATGACCTTGATCTTGCCGTTGATGATGTCGGCCTTGGCCGCGTCGACCTTGGCCTTCATGTCGGCCGTCACCAGCTTGGCGTTGTGCTGGTCGAGCGCGTAGTCCACGCCGCCTTCCTTGAGGCCGAGCGAGGTCACGCCGGGCTTGTGCTGCTTGAAGCTGTTGAGCACTGCGACGTCCACGCGCTTGACCATCGAGGTCAGCATCGTGCCCGGGTGCAGGTGGTTCTGGTTGCTGTCGACGCCGATCGCCAGCTTGCCCGCGTCCTTGGTCGCCTGGTACACGCCCACGCCGGTCCCGCCCGCGGCCGCGAACACCACGTCCACCCCCTTGGCGAACTGCGCCTTGGCCAGCTCGCCGCCGCGCGCCGGGTCGTTCCAGGCGGTGGGGGTGGTGCCGGTCATGTTGGCCAGCACCTCGACCTTCGGGTTGGCGTACTTCGCGCCCTGCTCGTAGCCGCACTGGAACTTGCGGATCAGCGGCACGTCCATGCCGCCGACGAAGCCGACCTTGCCGCTCTTGCTGGCCATCGCGGCCATCATGCCGACCAGGAAGCTGCCCTCCTGCTCGCGGAACACCACCGACTCCACGTTCGGCAGGCCGATCACGAAGTCGATGACCGTGAAGTTGAGCTTCGGGAACTCCTTGGCCACCTTCTCCATCGCCGAGCCCTGCGAGAAGCCGACGCCGACGATCGGGCTCGCATTGCGCTCGGCCATGCGCCGCATCGCCTGCTCGCGCTGAGTGGCGTTCGAGATCTCGAACTCCAGGTACGGCTTTTGCGTCTCCTTCTTCCACTGCTCGGCGCCTTGGTAGGCCGCCTCGTTGAAGGACTTGTCGAACTTGCCACCCATGTCGAAGATGACTGCGGGCTGTGACTGCGCCACAGCGAGCGAGGCACCGAAGACGGCAGCCAGCGCGGTAACGAACTTGGCGAGCTTCATGGCGGAGCGTCCTTCCTGAGTCATTGGAGTGCCGCGCAGGATAGCAAGTCGTGCGCCCGGCGCGACCCGGTGCCTGCACTAGGATCGAACGCATGACATCGACCGGACGCGCCCTGCCCAAGGTGCTGCTGCACGAGCACCTCGACGGCGGCCTGCGCGAGCAGACCTTGCTGGAACTGCTGGACGCGCGCGGCCTGCCCTGCCCCGGGCCCGACGCGGCGGCGCTCGGCCGCTGGTTCGACGCGCGGGCGCATGCCGGCAGCCTGGTCGAGTTTCTGCGCGGCTTCGACCTCACCGTGGCGGCCATGGCCTCGCTGCCGGCCCTCGAGCGCGTGGCCTTCGAGGCGGCCGAGGACGCACGCCTGGACGGCTGCGTGCTGGCCGAGTTCCGCATTGCGCCGCTGCTGTTCGAATCGCACGGCCTGGCGGCCGAGGCGGCCGTCGAGGCCCTGGTGGCGGGCCTGCGCCGCAGCTCGCTGCCCAGCGGACTGATCGTCTGCGCGATGCGCCACCTGCCGCCCACCGAGACGCTGCGGGCCGCGCAGCTGGCGGTCGCCTGGCACGGCCGCGGCGTGATCGCCTTCGACCTCGCCGGTGCCGAATTCGGCCACCCACCGGGCGAGCACCACGAGGCGCTCGAGCGGGCGCGTGACGCCGGCCTGGCGCTGACGCTGCACGCCGGCGAAGCCGATGCCGCCGAACGCGTGCTCGAGGCCGCCCGCCTGGGTGCCACGCGCATTGGCCACGGCGTGCGGCTGGCCGACGCGATAGGCGACCCGGCGCGGCAGGCCCTGGTCGAGGAGGCGATCGAGCGCGGCATCCACCTCGAGGTCTGCCCGTCGAGCAATGTGCACACCGGCGCGGCACGCTCGATCGCCGAGCATCCGATCGTCGCGCTGTGGCGTGCCGGCGTGTCGCTGAGCTTCCACACCGACAACCGCCTGATGTCGCGCACGACCGCGTCGCAGGAAGCCGACCATCTGCTGGCGCACACACCGCTGTCCGTGGACGATCTGGTGCGCATGGAACTCGAAGCGGTGCGGCACAGCTTCCTCGGCACCGACGCCCGGGCCTTGGCGCAGCGCGCGATCGAAGCCTGGCGCGACGCCACCAAGAACGACGGCAGCCGCATCGGCAGCTGATGCGCCGCACGACCGCCGGCCGACGCTCAGTTGGCGGGCGGTGGCGTGTTGACCAGGCTCGACACGACGCCGTTGATCGACTCCTGCAGCTTCTGCTTGGCCAGGTCGCGGCAGGCGTCCGTCGACAGGCCGGGCGCGGCGTCGAAGGCGGTGGCGGTCTTGTACGGCCGGAACATCATGACCTTCAGGGTCGGTGTCAGCGCCATGACCATCGTGCGCGCGGTCACGACACAGGTGCCCGACGCGGTGAAGCCGCCCTCGACCTGGGTCACGTAGCCCCATTTGTTGGCCGGGTAAAGCTTCCAGACGCGGGCGGGGATCGACTCGCCGAGCATCGCCACCGCGGTCTTGCTGTCGATCAGCGCGGCCATCGAGTGGTCGATCAGCACGGCCTTGGGCGGTGGCGCCGCCGCGGCCGGGACGGCTAGGCATCCGATTCCGAGACCGATCGCCGCGACTGCCATGGACTTCTTCATTGGACCTACCTCCGTGCGCGACAGCGCGCGCCCCGATTCAGTGTAATCAAGGCGGGTCTCTGGGCGCCCCCGGGTCGGCACCGATCGGCGGCGCAGCCAGACGCTCCTCCAACTGGCGAATATCGCTCGTCAGACGCCCTGCAATCTCGCGCACCAGCTCGAAGCCGAACTCGGGGTTCTGGAAGTACAACTCGCGCAACGCTGGCTCGCCGATCGACAGCAGCACGCAGGGCGTGGCGCAGCGCGCGGTGCTGGTGCGCCGGCGGTCGGGCGCGAAGAAGGCGATCTCGCCGAACATGCTTCCCGGCGTCAGTCGACGCCCGCGCTCGACGATCTCGACTTCGCCTTCGACCAGCAGGTAGAGCCGGTCGGCCACGTCGCCGGCGCGAAAGATCAACTCGCCTGCCTTGTGGCGGCGCTTTTTCATGTACGGCCGAAGCCAGAGGCTGGCCGCATCGAACTCCCCGGCAGCCGTGCGCACACGCTGGGTCAGTCGCAGCATCTGCACCACCCGCACCAGGTTCACCGGCAGCAGCACGGCATGCAGGGCCAGCACCATCGGCGCCGGTGCGAGGGCGCCGTAGGCGATGAAACCTACATTCGCACCCACCGCGAGCCAGCGCAAGGGGATCATCGTCTTGACAAAGGCGCTGACGATGATCAGCCCGGCAGCCAGCGCGGCCGCTGCCAACGCCAGCGTGCTGTGCGGGCCGGCGAGGATCTGGCCGAGGCCGGACTGCGCCTTGTCGATCAACTGTGCCCACCACACGACGAACCCCTCCTGCTGGCCACCCCCAACGACAGACGCCGCAGCCCCGTGGGAGCTGCGGCGTCGGAAAGTTGGTAGGCGCGATTGGACTCGAACCAACGACCCCCACCATGTCAAGGTGGTGCTCTAACCAGCTGAGCTACGCGCCTGAAGGGTCGGCATTGTAGCAGCGGCTTTCGACTCGCCGCTTCAGCGCCGGCGCGCGCTGCGCACGCCGCCGACTTGAGTCACTTGCTTGAGCACCTGCGCCAGGCGCTCGCTGCTCGCCACCTCGACCGTGAAGGTCATCCACGCCGTCGACCCCGCGCTGCCGCGCACGCTCTGCGTGTGCGCGCCGGTGACGTTGACCTTCTCCTTGGCGAACGCCTCGGTGATGTCGCGCAGCAGGCTCGGCCGGTCCACCGCCTCGACCAGCACGTCGATCGGGTACAGCGCATGGTCGCCGGCGGGCTTGCCCCACTCCACCGCGATCACGCGGTCGGGGGCGCGCTCGCGCATGTGGCGCAGGTTGCTGCAGTTGCGGCGGTGGATCGCCACGCCCTTGCCGCGCGTGACGAAACCGTCGATCGGATCGGGCGGCGCCGGCCGGCAGCAACGTGCCAGGCTGGTCAGCAGCGAGTCGACGCCCACCACCAACACGCCTCCGCGCGCGGGTGTCTCGCTGGCGCGCGAGCGCTTGATCAGTGGTGCATCGTCGGCCGGTGCCGGCGCGGCCGGACGCAGCAGCTGCTCGATGTGGCGCAGCGAGAACTCGTCCTTGCCGACCACCTCGTACAGCGCATCGGCGGTCTTGAAACCGAGCTGCGAGGCGAGCTGCTCGCGCTCGAGCGCGGTCTTGCCTTCGCGCTGCAGCAGCTTCTCGACCAGCTCGCGCCCGCGCGCCACGGTCTTCGCCTGGGCCTGGGCGTTGAACCAGGCGCGCACCTTGGCACGCGCGCGATGGCCGGCCAGGTAACCGAGCTCGGGGTTGAGCCAATCGAGCGAGGGGCCGCCCTCCTTGACCGTCGTCACCTCGACCGTCTGGCCGTTGGCCAGCGCCGTGTTCAGCGGCACCAGCACGCCGTCGACGCGTGCGCCGCGGCAGCGGTGGCCGAGCTCGCTGTGTAGCGCGTAGGCGAAGTCGATCGGCGTCGAGCCCGCGGCCAGCTCGACGATCGTGGCCTGCGGCGTGAAGACGTAGATGCGCTCGTCGGCCTGCTGTCGTGCCACCGGCTCAGCGGCGAAGTCACGCTCCCAGGCCAGCAGCTGGCGCAGCACCGCCTTGCGCGCTTCGGCAATGCGCTCGTCGTCGCCGCCGGCCGCGCTGACGCCGGCGTAGCCGCGTGCGCCCGCCTCCTTGTAGGCCCAGTGGGCGGCCACGCCGAACTCGGCGTGTTCGTGCATCGCGCGGGTGCGGATCTGGATCTCGATCGCGCGGCCCTCGTCGCTGCGGATCACCGTGTGCAGCGACTGGTAGCCGTTGGGCTTGGGCTTGGCGATGTAGTCGTCGAACTCACCCGCCACCGCGCTCCAGCGGGCGTGCACGCGCGCCAGCACGGCGTAGCAGGCATCGATGTCGGCGACAACGACGCGCAGCGCGGCCAGGTCCATCACCTGGTGCAGCGCCAGGTGCTTGCCCTGCATCTTCTTCCAGATGCTGAACAGGTGCTTGGGCCGGCCCTGCACCTCGGCGGCGATGCCGTGCGAAGCCAGCTCGACGGCGAGTTGCATACGAAAGGCCTCGACGCCCGCCTCGCGCCCGGCACGCGTTTCGTCAAGGCCTCGGGCGACGCGCTTGTAGTCCTCGGGCTGCAGGAAACGGAAGGCCAGGTCCTCGAGCTCCCACTTGATCTGCCAGATGCCCAGCCGGTTGGCCAGCGGCGCGAACACCTGCTGCGACTCGCGCGCCACCTCCGCCGGGCAGGCCACGCGCGCCGCCGCATGCCAGCGCAGGGTCTGCAGGCGCGAGGCCAGGCGCAGCAGCACCACGCGCAGGTCGCGCGAGAAGGCGAGCAGCATCTTGCGCACGCGCTCGGTCTGCTCGGCCTGGGCCTGGCTGTCGTTGAGCGGCACCGCCTTGCGCGCCGCGCGCTGGATCTGCACCAGCTTGCGCGTGTGGCCGACCAGGCTGGCGTAGGACTCGCCGAAGGCCTTGCTGACCACCTCCTCCGGGCGCTGCAGCCAGTCGCCGGCATACACGAGGTAGGCCGCGGCCTGCATCGCCGGCGCAGCGCCAATGGCGGCCAGGATCGCCGCCACGCCGTCGGCGTGCGCCAGAGCGTTCTCGCCGTTGTCGAGCGGGTGCTGTGCCAGCAGCGGCTCGGCGAAGGCACGCGCACGGGCCAGCGCGGCCAGGCCCTCGTCGGGCGTGGCCGAAGCCTGCTGGGTCAGCGCAACGATCGGCGCCGCCGCATCGGGCGACGCCGCGGCGAGGGTCTTCATGGCGCGAGCAGGAAGTCGCGCACCACCGCCACCTGCTCAGGCTGCACCAGCGTCGGCGCGTGGCCGACGCCCGCCAGTTCGACCAGGCGCGCGCGCGGGCCGCGTTGCGTCATCGCCTGCGCGGTGGCCGGCGACAGCAGATCGCTCTGCGCGCCGCGCAGCAGCAGCACCGGCAGGGCAAGGCGGTCCCAGGCCTGCCACAGCAGCGCCTCGCCCGCGGCAGCGATCTCGGGCGTGATGGCCCGAAAGGGCGCGGCGATGCCAGGGTCGTAGCGCGGCTTGTAGAAACCCTCGTCGTCGCGCTGCAGCTGCGGCTCGGTCAGCGCCAGCCACTGTGCGCGCGTGTGCGGACCGAAGCCCTGCGAGATGGCCCACATCGCGTCGGCCGCCTGGTCGAGCGTGGCCCAGCGCGCCGGCACGCCCAGGTACTGGCCGATGCGCGTCAGCGCCAGCGGCTCGATCGTCGGCCCGACATCGTTGAGCACCAGACGGCGCAGCGGTGCACCCGCCTGGGCCGCGAGGCCGAGGCCGATCAGTCCACCCATCGAGGTGCCGACCCAGTCCACTGACTGCGCGTTGATCCGTGCCAGCAGCGTGACCATGTCGCCGACGTACTGCGGCAGCTGGTAGCCCATCGGGTCGGCCAGCCAGTCGGAGCGGCCTCGGCCCACCACGTCGGGGCAGACCACGCGATAGTCGCCGGCCAGCGAGCGGGCCAGGGTGTCGAAGTCGCGCCCCTGACGCGTCAGGCCATGCACGCAGACCAGCACGCGCGGGTTGGCGGGGTCGCCCCACTCCCAGTACGCCATGCGGTGCAGGCCCTTGGCGTCCAGGCACTGCACTTGCTCCAGGCGGGGTGTAGGGTTCACGGTGGCGCTCCGACTCGATAATCGATGCTAACAACGATGGAGAAACGTTCCATGCTCAAAGGAAAGACTGCGCTCGTGACCGGCTCGACCAGCGGCATCGGGCTGGGTATCGCCAAGTCGCTGGCGGCACAAGGTGCCAAGGTGGTGCTCAACGGCTTCGGCGACGTCGAAGCGGCCAAGGCCGAGTTCCGCGGCCTCGGCGTCGACGTGGGCTACCACGGCGCCGACATGAGCAAGCCCGAGCAGATCGCCGACATGATGGCCTACGCCGCGCGCGACATGGGCGGCGTGGACATCCTGGTCAACAACGCCGGCATTCAGCACGTGGCGGCGGTCGAGGACTTCCCGCCCGAGAAGTGGGACGCGATCATCGCGATCAACCTCACCTCGGCCTTCCACACCACGCGCCTGGCGATCCCCGGCATGCGGCAGCGCCGCTGGGGCCGCGTGATCAACGTGGCCTCGACGCACGGCCTGGTGGCGTCGGCCCAGAAGAGTGCCTACGTCGCGTCCAAGCACGGGATCGTCGGCTTCACCAAGGCGGTGGCGCTGGAGACCGCGACCAGCGGCGTCACGGTCAACGCCATCTGCCCCGGCTGGGTGCTGACCCCGCTGGTGCAGAAGCAGGTTGACGCGCGCGCCGCGGCCGACGGCGTGGACGATGCCGAGGCCAAGCGCCGCTTGCTGGCCGAAAAGCAGCCCTCGCTGCAGTTCACGACGCCCGAGCAGTTGGGCGGCCTGGCCGTCTTCCTGTGCTCGCCGGCCGCAGACAACATCCGCGGCGTGGCCTACAACGTGGACGGCGGTTGGGCCGCGCAGTAAGTCGAATCAGCGGGTCATCTGCGCCGCGCCGCTGACGTTGGCGGTGACCTCGCCCTTGCCGGCTTCGGTCGGCAAGGCTTCGGCAGCGTCCATCGTCTTGGCGCGCGCCATCGTCATCGGCACCGGGCCGCCGCCGGGCTCGTTGGTCGACACATGGACCTCGCGCACCGTGTAGCCGGCGTAGCCGAACTGCTGGCTCATCTGCTGCGCCTTGGCGCGCCAGCGCGCGATGGCCTGGGCCACGGCTTCGCCCTCGGCCTTCTCGCGCGTCTCGCGCGACAGCGTGTAGCCGACGCGGGCGATCGTCATCGTCTGCACCCGGCCCGTCAGCTGGGCGATGGCGGCGGCGTCCTTGCCTTGCACGATCAGCTCGGTGCTGCCCTGCCAGCCGCTGATGAGCGGCTGCCCGCCCTTGGAGCCCGGCTGGGAGTAGCGCGGGTAGAGCGCGAAATTGCCGGTCTGCACCTCGACCTGGCCCGGTTTGGCGATCTTGCGTGCCTCGGCCAGCGCGGCGTCGAGCGCCTGCTTCAGGCCGGCCTGCACCGCCTGGGCGTCGGCGCCCTCGCGCGTGACGCTGAAGGCGACGTTGAGCACGTCCTTGGTGACCTCGACCGTGGCCGTGGTGGACAGGTTCAGCACGCCGGCCGGCACCGGCAGGGTCTGGGCGGCGGCGGGCAGCGCGAGGGCGCCGGCCACGACGAAGGCGGCAGCGGCGAACGTGCGAAGAGAGTTCATGGGTCTCCTTGAAGGGCGGGGTTGCCCAGACAGACAGCGTGGCGTGCACATTTGGCGTTGACTTCGCAGCCCGAGGCGCAATACTTGTAACAGCGAGTCAGGCCTCCGAATTCGGTCCCTGCCGACTTGTAACATCGGCCGCAGTTACAAATACGGAGAGGCAAAACGATGAACGCCCCGACCCAGACCCGCCCCGACCGCATCGTCGTCGTCGACGACGATGCCCGCATCCGCGACCTGCTGCGTCGCTACCTGACCCAGGAAGGCTTCGAAGTACTGCTGGCCGAGGACGCCAAGGCGCTGAACCGGCTGCTGACCCGGGAGACGATCGACCTGATCGTCCTCGACCTGATGCTGCCCGGCGAGGACGGCCTGTCGATCTGCCGCCGCCTGCGTGCCGCCAACGACGTGACACCGATCATCATGCTGACCGCCAAGGTCGAGGACGTCGACCGCATCGTCGGCCTCGAGGTCGGCGCCGACGACTACCTGCCCAAGCCCTTCAACCCGCGCGAGCTGCTGGCCCGCATCCACGCCGTGCTGCGCCGCCGCCCGGCCATGGAAGCCCCGGGTGCACCGGCCAAGGAAGCCCAGACCGTGACCTTCGGGCCTTTCGAATTCGACCTGTCGCTGCGCCGCCTGACCAAGGACGGCGAGCAGATCGCGCTGACCACCGGCGAGTTCTCGATGCTCAAGGCCCTGGTGCGCCACCCGCGCCAGCCGCTGTCTCGTGACAAGCTGGCCCAGCTGGCGCGCGGCCGCGAGTTCGAGCCCTTCGACCGCAGCCTGGACGTGCAGATCAGCCGCCTGCGCAAGATGATCGAGCCGGACCCGTCGCAACCGCGTTATATCCAGACTGTCTGGGGCGTGGGATACGTGTTCGTACCGGATGGAGCGAGCTGATTGACGACCCCGCGGCGCGGGCCGCTGCGCGGCCGTGCGCCGCGCTCCCCGAGGGGGCTCGCGGGCCTTGCTCGGGAGCGGCCCGGCGCGGCGACCCGCGCTAACCGATCTGCATAGTCGTCATGGCATCGCGCCCCGCCCTCGGCCTCTCCCTCTTCTCCCGCACCTTCTTCCTGCTCGCGCTGCTGCTGGGTGGGGGCATCTTCGCCTGGGTGCAGACCCTGCGCGCGCTCGAGCTCGAGCCGCGTGCGGCGCAAGCCGCGCAGCAGATCGCCAGCCTGGTGAACCTGTCGCGCGCCGCGCTGCAGTACACCGACGGCATCAACCGCATCGCGGTCGTCAAGACGATGACCGATCAGGAGTCGATCCGCGTGTTGCCGCGCGAGCCGGGCGACCGCTGGGAGCCCTTCGAGGTGGACCGCTTCACGCGCAGCCTCGGGGCCGACCTGCGTGCCCGCCTGGAGTCGGGCACCGTGATCGCGCGAACCGTCAACGGCCAGCCGGGTCTGTGGGTCGGCTTCACGATCGAGAAGGACACCTTCTGGCTGCAGGCCGACGCGGCACGTGTGCTGCCGCTGACGCCCGGCACCTGGTTCGTCTGGGTCGGCATCGCGCTGATGGCCACGCTGATCGGCTCGATCGCCATCGCCCGCCTGATCAACCAGCCGCTGCGCCAGCTGAGTTTCGCGGCCAGCCGCATCCGCGAGGGCGAGTTCGACTCGGTGCTCGACGAGAACACGCTGACCAGCGAGATCCGCGAGGTCAACATGGGCTTCAACCGCATGGCGCGCGAGCTGGCCAAGGTGGAAGAGGACCGCGCGGTGATGCTGGCCGGCATCAGCCACGACCTGCGCACGCCGCTGGCGCGCCTGCGGCTCGAGGTCGAGATGAGCGTCAACGACGCCGAGGCGCAGCGCAACATGGCGCTGGACATTGACCAGCTCGACGCGATCATCGACAAGTTCATGGACTACGCGCGCCCGGGCGAGGCGAAGCTGGTGCCGGTGAACCTGGCGCAGCTGGTGGACAAGGAGGCGGCCACCTTCCGCGACCCGCGCGAGATCCGCATCCTGTCGCGGCTGGCGATCGACATCCGCGTGCTGGCCGACGAGATCGAGCTCGGCCGCGTGTTCGGCAACCTGTTCGAGAACGCGCGCCGCTACGGCCGCAGCACCGACACCGGCATCGCCGTCGTGCACGTCAGCTATGCACGTTCAGGTCCCTGGGTCATCGTCAACGTGCGCGACCACGGGCCGGGCGTCGCGCGCGAGAAGCTGGCGCAGCTGACCACACCCTTCTACCGCGGCGACGCCGCGCGCACCGCGGCCACCGGCGCGGGCCTCGGCCTGGCGATCGTCGAGAAGGCGCTGCAACGCATGGGCGGGCAGTTCGACATCGACAACGCGCCGGACGGCGGGCTGGTGGCCCACATCCGCCTGAAACGGGTGCCCTGAGCCCGCGCCCAGGCTCGCGCCGGCCGGGCCCTTGAAAAGCCGCGAGCGGATCCTAGATCGGCGCCATCGGCCGGCGGCCACCGCCAGCCGATGCCAGCCAACCTAGGAGGACCACCATGTATCGATCCCTGTTTCCGCGCGACCTCTTCGCAGAGCTCGACCGCCTGCAGCGTGAGATGCAGCAGGTGTTTGACCAGACGCCGGCGATTCGCGGTCCGGGCCGCGGCGGCTATCCGGCGCTGAACGTGGGCGGCACGCCCACCAGCGTCGAGATCTATGCCTTCGCCCCCGGCATGGACCCCGCGGCGATCGACGTGAACATCGATCGCGGCGTGCTGACGATCGCCGGCCAACGCGCAGACGCCCCGCCGCCCAGCGACGCCAAGACGACGCTGCACGCCAACGAACGCTTCAGCGGGCGTTTCCACCGTGTCGTCAGCTTGCCCGACGACGTGGACACCGCGGCCGTGACGGCCCGCTACCGGGACGGCGTGCTGCACGTCAGCCTGCAGCGCAAGGCCTCCGCCCAGCCGCGGCGCATCGAAGTGCAATGACATCGAAAGGAGCTATGTGATGAACGCTGTGACGCAAACCCGCGAACCCGCCGCGTCCTCGCAACAGGAAGCGGCGCTGTGGCCACCCGTCGACGTCATCGAGGACAACACCGGCATCACGCTGTATGCGGACCTGCCGGGCGTACCGCGCGACAGGCTGAGCCTGCGCGTGGAGGGCGACACCCTGCTGATCGAAGGCGACGTCTCGATCGATGTGCCCCAGGGCATGGAGGCCAGCCACGCCGAAGTGCAGCTGGCGCGCTACCGCCGCTCGTTCACGCTCAGCAAGGAACTCGACGTCGACAAGGTCAACGCCGAGCTGAGCCAGGGCGTGCTGCGTGTGCGCATTCCCAAGGCCGAGCACGCGCAGCCGCGCAAGATCGCCGTGGCCGTCGGCTGAGTCCGCGTCCACCGCGGATGGCTTTGTCATCAACACGAATGGAGGTCTGTGATGAAGATGCAAGACATCAAGCACGGCTTCGGTTCGCTGTGGGACACGGTGACCGAAGGCTGGAGCCGCCTGCGCGAATCGGCAGGCAGTGCGCTGACGCGCTTCAGGCCCGGCGAGACGTCGAACCTGCCTGCGAAGGACGAGATCGACTATCAGGGCTACGTCGCCTCGCAGGCTTGGGCGATGCTCGGCGGCGACGTGTTCGAAGACGACCAGCGCCTCGTCGTGCGCCTCGAAGTGCCGGGCATGGACAAGCCCGACTTCCGCGTCGACGTCGACGGTGACCGGCTCGTCGTGCAGGGCGAGAAGCGCTTCGAGCGCGAGTCGACCGAGGGGCGCTGGCGCGTGCTGCAGTGCGCCTACGGCAGCTTCCACCGCGCGGTGGTGCTGCCGGTGCCCGTCAAGGGCGACCAGGCGCGTGCGACCTACCGCAACGGGGTGCTGCGCGTCGAGCTGCCGAAGGCCGAACCCGGGCCACCGCGCACCGTGACGGTCGAGGTCGACTGACCGGGCCCATCGCGATCAAGGCGTACGCGGACCCGCCTGCCACAGCAGGCAGGTGGCGCGCGCCTCGATCGCCTTCAGTTCTCCCACGGGTCCCATCTTCTCGGCGGTCTTGGCCTTGACGTTGACCTGATCGGACGCGAGGCCGAGCACCTCGGCCAGGCGCGCGCGCATCGCCGGAATATGCGGTGCGAGCTTCGGTGCCTGCGCGACGATGGTGCTGTCGACATTGCCGATGCGGTAGCCGGCGTCGCGCACCCGCTGGGCCGCTTCGGCCAGCAGCCGCATCGAGTCGGCGCCCTTGAAGCGCGCATCGGTGTCGGGGAAGTGGCGGCCGATGTCGCCCAGGCCCGCGGCGCCGAGCAGCGCGTCGGTGATCGCATGCGCGAGCGCATCGGCATCCGAGTGGCCGTCCAGGCCCTTGTCGTGCGGCACCGTCACCCCACCCAGGATGAGCGGCCGGCCGGCCACCAGTGCGTGCACGTCCCAGCCTTCACCGATCCGCATCGTCGTCATCGATCCTCCTCGGCGCGCGGCCAGCACGCGTTCGGCGCGTGCGAAGTCCTCCGGCCAGGTGAGCTTGAAGTTGTCGGCGTCGCCGCTCACCAGGCGTGGCGCCTGGCCCAGGGCCTCGATCGCGCTGGCCTCGTCGGTCACCGCGTCCCCGGCGCGGTCCAGTGCATCGGCCAGGGCGCCGAGCCGGAACATCTGCGGCGTCTGCGCCAGCCACTTGTCGCGCCGCTCGACCGTGGCCGACGAACGCGCGTCACCGTTGCCTTGCTTGAGCGTGTCGGCCAGCGGCAAGGCCAGCAGGCCACCCACTTCGTCGTCGATGCAGGCATCGATCAGGCGGTCGATCCATGCGGGCTCGACCAGGCAGCGCGCCGCGTCGTGCACCAGCACCCAGTCCCGGCGTTGCGCGCCCCGCCGCTCGAGCGCGGCGAGACCGGCCCGCACGCTGGCCGCGCGCGTGCCGCCGCCGACGCGCTCGACGTGACCCTCGAAGTCCGGCGCGGCCGACTCGAAGCGTGTGTCGCCGGGGGCCAGCACCACGAGCGTGGCGCCGATGCGCCTGACCTGCTTCAGGGCCGCCAGCGTGTGCGCCACCACCGTGCGGCCCGCCAGTTCGGCGTACTGCTTCGGCCCGCCGGCGGCGGCACGCTCGCCGCTGCCGGCGCAAGGCACGAGGGCATAACAACGGGCGGGCAAAGCGACTGACATGCGGCGATTCTAGAATTCGCCCCTTTCATGCAGTTGCCCCGCATCGCTCCTGGCAGGCGCTTCACGCTGCCCCGCCCTGTCGGCTCCGCCGACGCTCTGCTGATCGCGACACACGCGCAGCGTGGCGGCCTCACCGCGGTGATCACGGCCGAACCGGCGGACACGCAGCGCCTCGCCGACGAACTGCCCTTCTTCGCGCCGGGCCTGCGCGTGGCCGTGTTCCCTGACTGGGAGACCCTGCCCTACGACACCTTCAGTCCGCACCAGGACCTGATCTCGGAGCGCCTGGCCACGCTGTGGCGGCTGTGGTCGACCAAGGACGTGGACGTGGTGCTGCTGCCGGCCACCACCGCGCTGACGCGCCTGGCCCCGCCCTCGTTCCTGGCCGCGACCACCTTCCAGTTCAAGCAGAAGGACAAGCTCGACGAGGCGGCGCTCAAGTCGCAACTCACGCTGGCCGGCTACTCGCATGTCAGCCAGGTGGTGTCGCCCGGCGAGTACGCGGTGCGCGGAGGGCTGATCGACCTGTTTCCGATGGGCTCGGCCGTGCCCTATCGCGTGGACCTGTTCGGCGACGAGATCGATTCGATCCGTACCTTCGACCCCGACTCGCAGCGCAGCCTCTACCCGGTGCCCGAGGTGCGGCTGTTGCCGGGGCGCGAGTTCCCACTCGACGATGCGGCACGCAGCACCTTCCGCGCACGTTGGCGCGAGAAGCTCGACGGCGACCCCACCAAGAGCCGCATCTACAAGGACCTCGGTGCCGGCATCGCCACGGCGGGCATCGAGTACTACCTGCCGCTGTTCTTCGAGCAGACGTCCACGCTGTTCGACTACCTCGGCGCCGAAGCCTCGGTGGTGCTGCACGGCGAGATCGACGGCGCGCTGGCGCGCTTCTGGACCGACACGCGCGAGCGCCACCGCTTCCTGCAGCACGACCCCGAGCGGCCGATCCTGGCCCCCGAGGAGATCTTCCTGCGCACGGAGGAGTTCTTCGCCCGCACGCAGCCGCACGCGACGCTGGTGATACGGGGCAACGAGCCCGTCGACTGGGCGCGGCCTCTGCCTGACGTCTCCGTCGACCGCAACGCCACCGAGCCGATGGCCCTGCTGGAGCGGCATCTCGACACGACGCCGGCGCGCGTGCTGATCGCCGCCGAGAGCGAAGGCCGGCGCGAAAGCCTGCTCGACCTGCTGCGCGACCACAAGATCGCCGTGCCGAGCGTGGCGTCGCTGGCGGAGTTCGAGGCGAGCAACGAGAAGGTGGCGATCGTCGCTGCGCCACTGGCCGCGGGCTTCCATTGGTTGCGCGAAGGCGACGTCCCGGCGATCCAGTTCGTCACCGAGACCGAGCTGTTCGCCAGTGCACCCACCTCGCGCCGTCGCCGCAAGCAGGAACAGGTCAGTGACGTCGACGCGCTGATCAAGGACCTGTCGGAGCTGAAGGTCGGCGACCCGGTGGTGCATGTCAACCATGGCATCGGGCGCTACCAGGGGCTGCTGAACATCGACATCGGCGAAGGGCCGAGCGAGTTCCTGCACCTCGAGTACGCGGACAAGGCCACGCTCTACGTGCCGGTGTCGCAGCTGCACCTGATCGGTCGCTACACCGGCGTGTCGTCCGACGAGGCGCCGCTGCACAAGCTGGGCTCAGGCCAGTGGGAGAAGGCCAAGCGCAAGGCCGCCGAGCAGGTGCGCGACACCGCCGCCGAGCTGCTGGCCCTCTACGCTCGGCGCGCGGCGCGCGAAGGCTACGCCCACCGCTACTCGGCGCACGACTACGAGGCCTTCGCCGCCAGCTTCGGCTTCGAGGAGACGGCCGACCAGCGTGCCGCCATCCACGCCGTGATCCAGGACATGGTCAGCCCCAAGCCGATGGACCGCCTGGTCTGCGGCGACGTCGGCTTCGGCAAGACAGAGGTGGCGCTGCGCGCCGCCTTCGTGGCGGTGATGGGCGGCAAGCAGGTGGCCATCCTTGCACCGACCACGCTGCTGGCCGAGCAGCATTACCAGACGATCGTCGACCGCTTCGGCCCCTGGCCGGTCAAGGTGGCCGAGCTGTCTCGCTTTCGCACCGGCAAGGAGGTCAACGCCGCGCTGGCGGGCATGGAGGCGGGTGCGATCGACATCGTGGTCGGCACCCACAAGCTGCTGTCCAAGGACGTCAAGTTCGCGCGCCTGGGCCTGCTGGTGATCGACGAGGAACACCGCTTCGGCGTGCGCCACAAGGAGGCCATCAAGGCGCTGCGCGCCGAGGTCGACGTGCTGACGCTGACCGCGACGCCGATCCCGCGCACGCTGGGCATGGCGCTGGAAGGCCTGCGCGACCTGTCGGTGATCGCCACCGCGCCGCAGCGGCGCCTGGCGATCAAGACCTTCGTGCGCAACGAAGGCTCGGGCACGATCCGCGAGGCCGTACTGCGCGAACTCAAGCGCGGCGGCCAGGTCTACTTCCTGCACAACGAGGTCGAGACCATCGAGCACCGGCGCGAGAAGCTCACCGAGCTGCTGCCCGAGGCGCGCATTGCGGTGGCGCATGGCCAGATGCCCGAGCGCGAGCTGGAGCGCGTGATGCGCGAGTTCGTCGCGCAGAAGCACAACCTGCTGCTGTGCTCGACCATCATCGAGACCGGCATCGACGTGCCCACGGCCAACACCATCGTGATAAGCCGCGCCGACAAGTTCGGCCTGGCGCAGCTGCACCAGCTGCGCGGCCGTGTCGGCCGCTCGCACCACCAAGCCTATGCCTACTTGCTGGTGCCCGATGTCGAGAGTTTGACCAAGCAGGCGGCGCAGCGGCTGGAGGCGATCCAGCAGATGGAGGAGCTGGGCTCGGGCTTCTACCTCGCCATGCACGACCTGGAAATCCGCGGCGCCGGCGAGGTGCTGGGCGAGCACCAGAGCGGCAACATGATGGAGGTCGGCTTCCAGCTCTACAACGACATGCTGGCCGAGGCGGTGCGTTCGCTGAAGGCCGGGCGCGAGCCTGACCTGCTCAGTCCGCTCGGCGGCCTGTTCGGCGCGGCCACCGAGATCAACCTGCACGCGCCCGCCCTGCTGCCCGACGCCTACTGCGGCGACGTGCACACGCGGCTGTCGCTCTACAAGCGACTGGCCACGGCAGAGAAGGCCGAGCAGATCGACCTCCTGCTCGAGGAGGTCACCGACCGCTTCGGCAAGCTGCCGTCGCAAGGCCAGACCCTGTTCGACACGCACCGCCTGCGCGTGCTGGCCAAGCCCTATGGCGTGAGCAAGGTCGACGCCGGGCCGAAGCTCACCGTGATCGGCTTCCGGCCCAACCCGCCGGTCGATGCGATGGCGATCATCGGCCTGGTACAGAAGAACCGGCACATCAAGCTGGCCGGCAACGACAAGCTGCGCATCGAGCGCGAACTCGCCGAGCCCGCCGCGCGCGCGCAGCAGGTGCGCGACGTCCTGCGCGCGCTCGGGCCGCCGGCGGCAAGCGCCTAGGCCGACGCGGGCCCGTGCGGTGCGTCGAGGTGGTCGGCCACCTTCAGCGCCGCCACGACGTCGGACTGGGTCACCATGCCCACCAGCTTGCCGCCTTCGCCCACCACCGGGATGTGGCGGTGGCCCGTGCTGTTGAACAGCAGCACCAGGTCGGACAGCGTGCGGTGCGGCCGCGTCACGCGCACCTTGCGCGTCATGATCTGGCCCACCACTTCCGGCTTGTCGGTGTGCGAGCCGGGTGACTTCGTCATGAAGCGGCGCAGGCGCTGGTCGAAGCCGTGGTGGATGTCGACCGACGCGGCCTCGAGAAAGTCGGTCAGCGTCACGATGCCCACCACATGGCGCCCGCGGTCGACCACCGGCAGCGATTTCAGTCCCTCCTTGCGCAGCAAGGTCCAGGCCTCCTGCAGCGGCGTGCCGTACTCGACCGTCAGCACGTCCGAGGTCATCACGTCGGCGCAACGCGTGTGGGCCAGGCGGCGCTGGTGCGCCAGGCGCTGGGTGCGATCGATCAGCTCGCGCAGCTCGTCGCGACTCACGTCGAGGATCTGGTTGTAGCGCCCGAGCACGGCGTCGAGGTCCTCCTCGGTCACCTGGCCGGCTTGGGGCGGCGCCACGCGGTGCGGGTAGCGGTGCCCGGTCGCGCGGTGGAAAGCCCAGCCCATGCCCGCCAGCAGCAGCGAGTTGACGAGCACCGGGAACAGCGCGCCCCGGGGATCGGCCACGCCGCTCATCACCATCAGCAAGGCACTCGCACCGCCCGGCGGATGCAGGCAACGCAGCGCCAGCATCGCGGCGATGGCGCCGGCCACCGCCACCGCCGCGGCCCAGTCGGTGGCCGGGATCAGGTGCACGCAGGCGACGCCCACCAGCGCGGACACGGTGTTGCCCGCCACCACCGCCCAGGGCTGGGCGAGCGGGCTCGCGGGTAGGCAGAACACCAGCACCGCACTGGCACCCATCGGCGCGACGATCCAGGTCAGCGGCGCCGGCACGCCGAGCTGGTGGCTCCACCACGCGGTGACCGCGATGCCCAGCAAGGCACCCGCCACCATGCGCAGCCGCTCGGACCGGTTCACGGCCATCGGTGCGGGCCAGATCAGCTCGCGCAGCCGCGCCCAGAAGGTGTCGATAACGGGCGATGCAGCGGTCATGGGCCGAGGCGTCAGTCAACGAAACCCGCAGTATCGGCGCTGCTTCGGTGCCCCGGGATAATCCGGCCTTCCCTTCCCCTGCCTTCACCGTGCCCCAGACAGAGCTCTGCCCTGGCCTCTCGCTGCGCGGCTTCACGCCGCCGCTGGCGCTGGCCGACTTCCGCCTGATCGCGTTCGACATGGACTCGACGCTGATCAACATCGAGTGCGTTGACGAGATCGCCGACGCGGCCGGACGCAAGGCCGAGGTGGCGGCGATCACCGAGGCCGCGATGCGCGGCGAGATCGCGGACTACAAGGAGAGCCTGCGTCAGCGTGTCGCGCTGCTCGCCGGCGTGCCCGCATCGGCGCTCGAGGCCGTGTACCGCGAGCGCCTGCGCCTGAACCCCGGCGCCGAGGCCCTGGTGCATGCCTGCCAGCGTGCCGGGCTGAAGACCTTGCTGGTGTCCGGCGGCTTCACCTACTTCACCGACCGCATCCGCGACCGGCTCGGCCTGGACTTCACGCGCAGCAACGTGCTCGAGGTCGTTGACGGCACGCTCACCGGCCGCCTGGTCGACCAGCCCTGGGGCGACATCTGCGACGGCGCCGAGAAGCGCCGCATGTTCCTCGACACCTGTGCACGCCTCGGCTGCGAACCCCGCCAGGCGATCGCGATGGGCGACGGCGCCAACGACCTGCCGATGATGGGCGAAGCCGGCCTGTCGGTGGCCTACCACGCCAAGCCGCGCGTGCGCGAACAGGCGATGCTGGCGATCGACACCGGTGGGCTGGACCGCTTGCTCGAGGTGGTGAAGGCGCCATGAACGCACTACGGCGCACGCTCGTGCTGCTCGCCGCCGCGGTCGGCAGTCCGCTTGCCTTGGCCCAGGATGCGACGAAGGAGCCCGGCGACACCGGCCCGGCGCTGATCGCGCGCAACAGTCCGCAGGCCGTGACCGAGCTGTGCCGCATGGCACGCCGCGGCGACGCCGAGTCGCAGTACCAGCTGGCCTGGGTGTTCGCGCACGGCAAAGGCGAGGATCGCCGCGACGACTGGGCCGCGTACCTGTTCTTCGCCGCGTCGTCGCAGGGCCATGTGGAGGCCCGTCGCATGCTGCAGTCGGTGACCTGGCCGGCCGCCGAGGTGCCGATCTGCCTGACCAAGGCCGACACGCCCGCGCGTGTGAGCCAGGCGCCGAGCGTGACCGTGAAGGCCCCGCCGCACATCGAGCGCCTGGTGCAGCGCCTCGCGCCGCAGTTCCGCATCGACCCCAAGCTCGCGCTGACGATCATCGCGGTGGAGTCCAACTTCGACAGCTACGCGGTGTCGCGCAGCGCCGCGATGGGCCTGATGCAGCTGATCCCGCAGACCGCGCGGCGCTTCGGGGTCAAGAACGCCTTCGATCCTCAGCAGAACATCCGCGGCGGCCTGGCCTACCTGCGCTGGCTGCTGGCCTATTACGAGGGCGACGTGTCGCTGGTCGCCGCCGCCTACAACGCCGGCGAAGGCGCGGTCGACCGCCACAAGGGTGTGCCACCATTCGACGAGACGCGCGAGTACGTCAAACGCGTCGTCGCACGCTACGGCAACGCGCCGCACCCGTTCGACGCCAGGGTGAGTGCGCCGTCCGCGCAGCTGCCGCAGATCCGTTCGCCGCGCTGAGCTGCGGCGCGGGGCTCAGGCGCTGATCTGAGCCCAGACTTTTTCGAGCCGCTTCGCGCTCACCGGCTGCGGCGTGCGCAGCTCCTGCGCAAACAGGCTGACGCGCAGCTCCTCGAGCTGCCAGCCGAACTCGGCCAGGCGCGCGTCCGGCGTGCCGCGGCGCTCGGCCACGCGGCGCAGCCAGCGTTGTTCGAGCGGCTTCAGCTCCGCCAGCCGTTGCGCGTCGCGCGCCGGATCGGTGCGCAGCTTGTCCAGACGCAGTACCAGCGCACGCAGGTAGCGCGGCAGGTGGTTCAAAGCGGCCCACGGCGTCTCGATCACGAAGCGCTTGTGCACCAGGCGAGCCAGTTGTGCGGCGACGTCCTCAGCCACGCCCTTCTCCGGCTTGGCGTCCTTCAACTTGCGCTGCGCGTTGGCGAACTCCTGCAGCACGGCGGCCACTGCGCGCGCCACCTCCTGCGCGATCAGGTTCAGGCGCGCGCGGCCCTCCTCGAGCCGCGCCTTGAACGCCACGGCGTCGGCAGGCAAGGGTTCGGCGAGGAAGGCGCGGTCGAGCGCGACGGCAATGACCTGCTCGCGCAAGTCCTCCAACGTGCCCAGCGCCATGAACTGCGAGGCCATGCGCACAAGGTCCGGGATGTTCTTTTCAAGGTATTTCAACGGCTCCTTGAGCTGCAGCGCGAACAGGCGCCGCAGCCCGGCACGGTGGCGTGCGGCGGCCAGCTCGGGCTCGTCGAAAACCTCGATCTCGACGTGTGCGCCCTTGTCCACCAGTGCCGGGAAGCCGACCAGCGACTGCCCGCTCTTCTTCACCTCCATCAACTCGGGCAACTCGCCGAAGGACCAGTCGGTGATCGGCCGAGTCGGGGCGGCAGGCGCTTCGCGAGCCGCGGCCGCGCGCTGTGGCACGGCAGGTGAACCGGCCGCCGGCGCGGCGGGC
>JALHQP010000037.1 GCA_022841885.1 Aquincola sp.
CGGCCACGCGTTCGGCGCGCGCCAGCGCCAGCGGCCAGGCCGCGCGCGCACTGGCCAACGTCAGCCGGCCGGCAGCACCGCCGGTGACCTGCATCAGCTCGGCCTCGAAAGCCCCTTCGGGCAGCGCCAGCAACGCTTCTGCGCGCTCGGCCGGCAGCGACCAGACGAGTGCCATCCCGTGGCCCGCCTGCGGCCGGTCCATCGGCAGCAGCGCCAGCACGTCGGGCGAACGGAACCATTGGCGCGCCAGCCCGCCATGCGGCGTGTCGGTGGCCAGGCGCGCGG
The DNA here is from genome assembly GCA_022841885.1 of Aquincola sp. Taxonomy (GTDB): domain Bacteria; phylum Pseudomonadota; class Gammaproteobacteria; order Burkholderiales; family Burkholderiaceae_C; genus CADEEN01. Next base: position 286 of record JALHQP010000037.1, read on the forward strand.
CGATCGCGCGCTGGCCGTAGTCGTGCAGCTCGAAGGCCACGCCGAGTTCCTCGCGCGTGGCGGAGGCCCGGCCTTCGGCCAGCACCCGCAGCGTGGCCTCGACGGGCGCGTCGGTCAACGTGACATGCGGCGCGTAACGCAGCGCGCTGGCCAGTTCGCCCTCGAGCGCGGCCACGTCGACGATCCAGGCCAGCTCGCGCACCTGCTGTTGCCAGGCCGAGAATCGCAGGGCCTCGGCCGCGGCATCGCCCTCGATGCGCATGTCGTAGACCGCGGTGCGCGCATCGGCGGGCAGCGCGGTCCACACCTTCAGTTGCTCGAGCAGCCCGACCGACGCGGCGTTGAGCGCATAGGCCCGCACGTCCTCGCCGGCAGGCTTCGCGGGCGCGCGCTGCAGGGCCACGGTCAGCCCCTGGCGCGACAGCGCCAGCGCCAGCGCACTGCCGACGATCCCGGCACCGCGCACGCACACGTCATGGACTTGCATCGGCTCACATTCTAGGTTCGCGACTGCCGCAACAATGGCGGCCTTTCACGCACTCACTCACATGACCTGGATCAAGCGCACCGCCCTCGCCCTCGGCGTCCTCGTGCTGCTGCTGGCCGTGGCCGCCGCGGTGTTCGTCGCCAGCTTCGACATCAACCGCTACAAGCCGCAGGCCATCGAGTGGATGAAGACCTCATACCAGCGCACGCTCGCGATCGACGGGCCGATCGAGCTCAGCCTGTTCCCGCGCCTGGCGGTCAAGGTGTCGAAGCTGCGCCTGTCGGAGCGTGGTCGCGCCGATGCGTTCGCAGCCATCGACGAGGCCTCGCTGTCGCTGGCCGTGCTGCCGCTGCTGCGCAAGGAGCTGGTGGTGGATCGGGTGCAGGCGCGCGGCGTGCAGGCGACGCTGGTCCGCGATGCCAAGGGTGCACGCAACATCGACGACCTGCTCGCGCGACCGGCCGGCGCTGCAGCCGACACTCCACCCAGCCCGGGCGGCGGCGCGATGCGCTTCGACATCGGCGGCGTGGCGCTGCACGATGCCCGGCTGACGCTGCGCGACGCGCAGGCCGGGCGAGCCGGCACGCTGACGCTGGCCTCGTTCACCAGTGGGCGTCTGGCCCCCGACGTCGAGACACCGCTGACGCTCAAGGCCCAGATCGACCTGACGCAACCTCAGCCGTTGAAGCTCGCGCTCGACGGGAAGACCTGGCTCGCCTTCGACGCCGCGTCCGGCGGCGCGGCGCTGCGCGACGCGAAGTTCAGCGTCACCGGCGACACCGCGGCGCTCAAGGGCCTGGCCGTGACGCTCGAGGCCCAGCGCCTGGCCTTCGACCCCGCGACACAAAAGCTCGATCTCGACGCGCTGAAGCTCGCGCTCGCAGGCCGCCTGGGCGGCAAGGACCCGCTCGAACTCGCGCTCGACTGGCCGCGCCTGGCGGTGGCGGGCGACAAGCTTTCGGGCAGCCCGTTCAGCGGACGCCTCAAGCTCGAAGGCGCCACCGCCTTGGCCGCACGCTTCGAGTCCGGGGCGATGACGGGCGGCTTCGAGGCGTTGCGCCTGCCCGGCTTCACGCTCGACTTCGACGGCCAGTCCGGCGCGCGCAAGCTCAAGGGCGAACTGAAGTCCAACCTGCTGCTGCGGCCGGCGAAGGCCGCCGCCAGCTTCGAGCGCCTCGCGCTGCGCGCCGACATCGCCGAGCCCAGCCTCGCGCCGCTGCAGCTCGCGCTCGGTGGCCAGGCCAGCGCCGACGCCGACGGCGCTCAGTGGGCCCTGCAAGGCGGCCTGAACCAGAACCGCTTCGAGAGCCAGGGCCGCGCCGCATTCGGCGGCGGCGTGCCCAACGTGCAGGCCACCGCGCGTTTCGACCGGCTGGACCTGAACCAGCTGCTCGCGCCGAGCCAGGCCACGCCCGCACCCGCAGCGGCCGCGCCGGCCGACACGCCGGTGGACCTGGCCGGCCTGAAGGCCATCAACGGCCGCTTCGGCTTCTCGGCGGGCCAGTTCGTGCTGCGTCAGTACAAGGTGGCCGACGCCAGACTCGACGCCACGCTCGACGGCGGCACCCTGCGCATCGCGCGCCTGGCCGGCGGCGCCTGGGGCGGCAGCATCGACGCCAGCGGCAGCGCGCAGGCCAGTGCGCCGCCACGTTTCGCGATCAAGCTCGCCGCCACGGGCGTCAACGTCAACGCGCTGCTGAAGGACGTGGCAGGCAAGGATCTGCTCGAAGGCAGCGGGCGCGTCAGCGCCGACGTGACGACCACCGGCGCGACCCTCGGCGCGCTGCGCAGCCAACTGGCCGGCAGCGCCTCGCTGCAGCTGCGCGACGGCGCGGTCAAGGGGATCAACCTCGCGCGTTCGCTGCGCCAGGCCAAGGCCGCCTTGGCTGGCAAGCAGGATGCGAAGGCCCAGGCGCAGGCAACCGAGAAGACCGACTTCTCGGAGCTCACGGCCACCGCGCGCATCGCCGACGGCGTGGCCGTGAGCGACGATCTCGACGTGAAGAGCCCCTTCCTGCGCCTCGGCGGCGCGGGCAAGTTCGACATCGGCCGCGGACAGGTCGACTACACGGCGCGCGCCACGGTGGTCGGCGCCCCGGCCGGGCAGGACGGCGCCGAGCTGGCGGCGCTCAAGGGCGTGACGGTGCCGGTGCGGCTGTCCGGTCCGTTCGAGGCCATCGGCTGGAACATCCAGTGGTCGGGCGTGGCCGCGGCGGCGGTCGAGAACAAGCTCAAGGACAAGCTGGCCGAAAAGCTCGGTGCGAAACTCGGGGGCCCAGCGCCCCACCAGGCAGCCGCGTCGGCGCCCGCGTCGCCGAAGGACGCCGCCAAGGACAGGCTGAAAGACAAGCTCAAAGGACTTCTCGGAAAGTAAGCGGCCCGTGAACGCACCCGACCACACCTCCCTCACCGTCTCTGAGCTCTACCTGCACCCCATCAAGTCCTGCGCCGGCATCGCGGTGAACGAGGCGCTGGTCATCGACACCGGCCTGGAGTTCGATCGTGCCTGGATGGTGGTGGATGCCGAGCACCGCGAGTTCCTCAGCCAGCGCGAGTTGCCGCGCCTGGCGTTGATCCAGCCGACGCTGCGCGCCAGCGACGTGGCGCTGCGTGCGCCGGGCATGCTGGCGCTGCACCTGCAGCTCGACGCGGTGGAGGCGCCCATGCGCGTGCGCGTATGGGACGACGAGGTGGGCGCCTTCGACATGGGCGACCTGGCCGCGCAGTGGTTCAGCGACTTCCTCGGACAGCGCGTGCGCCTGGCGCGCTTCGACCCCGAAGCCAAACGCCTGTCGAGCGCCCAGTGGACCGGCGACATCGAAGCGCGCAACGCCTTCTCCGACGCCTTCCCGCTGCTGGTGGCCTCGACCGCGTCGCTGGCCGAACTGAACCGGCGCCTCGTGGCGGCGGGCCAGGGGGCGGTGGGCATGAACCGCTTCCGCCCCAACCTCGTGATCGACGGCCTGCCCGATGCGCATGGCGAGGACTTCATCGACACGCTGACCATTGACTCGCCCGACGGCGACATCGTGCTCAAGCTCGTCAAGCCCTGCAGCCGCTGCACGATTCCCGACGTGGACCCGGCCACGGCCACGCAGGGCCACGCCGTCGCCGACACGATGGCCGCCTACCGCGCCGAGCCGCGGCTGAACGGCGCCCTCACCTTCGGCCAGAACGCGGTGATCGTCTCGGGCTTCGAGCACCGCCTGCGCGTCGGGGCACGCGTGCGCGCAGCGCTCGCCTTCGGCTGACGACATGCCGCAGCACAAAGGGCTGCCGAACTGGCAGCTGTTCGCCATCGCCGTCGTCATCTGGAGCACGACCTGGCACGCGATCCTGTACCAGCTCGCGCACACCACGCCCGAACTCGGTGTCACGCTGCGTTTCGGCCTGGCCGGCATGCTCGGCCTGGCCATCGCAGCCTGGCGCGGCGACCGCCTGCGCTTTTCTGCGCGCGGGCACGCGTTGCTCGCACTGCAGGGCGTGTTCATGTACTCGCTCGCCTACCTCGCCGTCTATCACGCCGAAGTGCACGTGCCCTCGGGTCTGGTGGCCGTGGGCTATTCGGCCTCGCCGCTGGTCAACGGCATCGGCGCCTGGCTGCTGTGGCGCACCACGATCAGCGCCCGCTTCCTGGCCGGAGGCGCGCTCTGCCTCGTGGGCGTGACCCTGATCTTCTGGCCGGAGTTCGCGCGCATCGGCGCAGCGGGCGCGAGCGACGCCACCCTGCTCGGCGCCGGATTCACCGTGGCCGCGGTGCTGCTGTCGTCGGTGGGCAACCTGGCGGCCACCCGCAACGCCAGCCACCGATTGCCGTTCTGGCCGGCGCTGGGCTGGGGCATGGTCTACGGTGCCGCGCTGTCGTTCGTGGTGGTGCTCGCGCTCGGCCAACCGCTGGGGGTGCCCGGCCCGAGCGCCGAGCCCGCCTGGTGGACCTCGCTGGCCTACCTGTCGATCGCCGGTTCGGTGATCGCGTTCGCCTGCTTCCTGGCGCTGCAGCAGCGCGTCGGGCCGGGGCCGGCCTCGACCATCGGGGTGATGACGCCGGTGCTCGCCCTCGTGGTGTCGGCGCTGTTCGAGGGCTTCCAGCCCGTGCTGCTGACCTGGCTCGGCGCGCTGCTCGCGGTGGCGGGCAACGTGCTGATCCTGAAGCCCCGCTTCAGACCGTCGGCCGCTTCTGCGGCAGCGCAATGAAGTCGCGTTCTCCCGGTACCTGGGGAAACGCCTGGTTCGGCTGTGCGGCCCAGTCGTCGGCCGCCTGCACGATGCGCTCCTTGCGGCTGGAGACGAAGTTCCACCACATGTGACGCGCGCCGAGCGGTTCGCCGCCGATCAGCACCAGGCGGGTCGGCTGCTCTGCGTGCACGCGCACGGAGCGCCCCTCGTCGAGCACGCCCATCGTCTGCGCCGGCACGGGCTCGCCGTCCACCGTGAAGGCGCCGGCCACCGCGTACAGCGCGCGCTCGCGGGCCAGCGCGCCAGGCAACTCCAGCAACGCACCGTCCTCGAGCGCGAGGTCCAGGTACAGCGTCGGCGATCGCGTCGGCACAGGTGAGGTGACGCCGAAAGCGCTGCCGATCAGCACGCGCACACTGGCACCGGGCCGGCGCAGTTCGGGGATCGCCGAGGCCGGCGTGTGCGAGAACGAAGGCTCGAGCTCCTCGTCCTCGGCCGGCAGCGCGGCCCACAGCTGCAGGCCATGGCTGACGCGCTCGCGGCCGCGCAACTCATCGGGCGTGCGCTCGGAGTGCACGATGCCGCGCCCGGCGGTCATCCAGTTGATCGCGCCCGGCTCGATGCGCTGCACCACGCCGGTCGAGTCGCGGTGCACCTGCGCGCCCTCGAACAGGTAGGTCACGGTGGCCAGGCCGATGTGCGGATGCGGCCGCACATCGTGGTCGTCGGCCGGGCCGGCGGCAATGGGCCCGAAATGGTCGAAGAAAACGAACGGGCCGACCGCGCGCTGCTGCAGCGCCGGCAGCAGGCGCCGCACCAGGAAACCGCCGCCCAGGTCCTTGTCGTGAGAGCTCAACTGCAGCATGGCCGCATGGTAGGGCCACCTACAATCCCGCGCTTCCGTTCCGAGAGATTTCCATGAGCCTGCAATGCGGCATCGTGGGCCTGCCCAACGTCGGCAAGTCCACCCTCTTCAACGCGCTGACCAAGGCGGGCATCGCCGCCGAGAACTACCCGTTCTGCACCATCGAGCCGAACGTCGGTGTGGTCGAACTGCCCGACCCGCGCCTGGCGCAACTGGCCGCCATCGTGAAGCCCGAGCGCGTGGTGCCGGCGATCGTGGAATTCGTCGACATCGCCGGCCTGGTGGCCGGAGCCTCGAAGGGCGAGGGCCTGGGCAACCAGTTCCTGAGCCACATCCGCGAGACCGACGCGATCGTCAACGTGGTGCGCTGCTTCGAGGACGAGAACGTGATCCACGTCGCCGGCAAGGTCGACCCGATCGCCGACATCGAGGTGATCCAGACCGAGCTCTGCCTGGCGGACCTGGCCACGGTCGAGAAGAGCCTCGCGCGCTACACCAAGGTTGCCAAGGCCGGCGGCGACAAGGAAGCACAGCGCCTGGTGGACGTGCTGAAGAAGTGCGACACCGCGCTCAACGAGGGCCGGCCGGTGCGCGGCATCGATTTCAGCAAGGAAGAGCAGGTGGTGCTGAAACCCCTGTGCCTGATCACGGCCAAGCCGGCGATGTTCGTCGGCAACGTGGCCGAGGACGGGTTCGAGAACAACCCGTTTCTCGATCGATTGAACGAGTACGCCGCCAAGCAGAATGCCCCGGTGGTGGCGATCTGCGCCAAGACCGAGGCCGAGTTGGCCGACATGAGCGACGAAGACAAGGTGATGTTCCTGGCGGAGATGGGTCAGACCGAGCCGGGGCTGAACCGGCTGATCCGGGCCGCCTTCAAGCTGCTCGGGCTGCAGACCTACTTCACCGCCGGCGTGAAGGAAGTGCGCGCCTGGACGATCCACGTCGGCGACACCGCACCGCAGGCCGCTGGCGTGATCCACACCGACTTCGAACGCGGTTTCATCCGCGCCCAGACCATCGCCTTTGCCGACTTCGTCGCCCAGGGCGGCGAGCAGGGCGCCAAGGATGCCGGCAAGATGCGCGCCGAAGGCAAGGAGTACGTGGTGCACGACGGCGACGTGATGAACTTCCTGTTCAACGTCTAGCGGCGACTGTGGCCGCCGCCCCGTCGCCGACCCCGCCCGGCACGCCGCCGGCCGACCGCGCCGCGCCCGCGCTGCCGCCGGCGTGGGTGGTCTTCGGCATCACCTTTGTCGCCTACCTGCTGACGGCCCGCCTGGGCCTGCTGCTCGCGATCCAGCCGGGCAATGCCTCGCCGCTGTTCCCGGCTGCCGGCGTGGCGCTGGTGGCCGCGGCCACCTGGGGCCGCTGGGCCTTGGTCGCCATTCCGTTCGGCGCGCTGGCGGCCAGCCTGTGGTCGGTGGCAGCTCACACGCCGATCGGTCCGGCCGCCATCGCGATCTGGTTCGGCACCGGGCTCGGTGGCGCGCTGCAGGCCTGGGTCGGCACCCGACTGCTGCGCCGCTTCGTCGCCCAGCCGCTGGTGCTCAGCGAGCCGGCGGACCTGGCGCGCTTCATGCTGTTCGTTGCGCCGGTCACCTGCCTGGTCAGCGCCAGCATTGCGACCACGGTGTTGTGGGGCGGCGGCCTGTTGCCTGGCGCCAACGTGGTCACCACCTGGGGCGCCTGGTGGGTCGGCGACACGCTGGGCATGCTGATCGGTGCGCCGATCGTCTGGACCCTGATCGGTCGCCCGCGCGAGGCCTGGGCGCCGCGCCGCGGCTCGGTGGCGCTGCCGCTGTTGATCGCCACCGCGGTGATGGCGCTGGGCATCATGGAGTCGATGCGCAGCGAGGAGGAGCGCATGCGCCAGGCCTTCCAGCGCGAGGCCGACGGCGCCACGCATGCCTTTGCGCAGGGCTTGCGCACGCCGCTGGCGGCGCTGGAGGCGATGCGCGGCCTGGCCGACGCGGCGCCCGCCATCGACCAGGACACCTTCGGCCGCGCGGCGCGCCCTTGGACGGTCGACGCGCAGGGCCTGGCCGCGATCGGCCTGTCCGAGCTGGTGGAGCGTGCCCATGTGCCAGCGTTCGAGGCCCGGCAGCGCGAGGCGGGGGCGGCGGGCTTTCGCCTCAGCGAGCGCAGCGGCGAGGTCCCGCCGATCGACGGCGACCCGCTGGTGGTGATCCGCTTCATCGAACCGCTGGGGCCCAACGCGGGCGCGCTGGGCATGAATGCGCGCTCGATCGCCGGCGCCCGCGCGGCGATCGACGTGGCGATGCGCAGCGGGCGCCCGGCCACCACCGAAGCCTTCGCCTTGTCGCAGGGCGGACACGGTGTGGTGGTCTACCACGCCCTCTACCGGGGCGACCCACTGACCGTCGAACAGCGCGTGCGCGCCTTCCGCGGCGTGGTATTCGTGACGCTGCGCCCCGAACAACTGTTGCAGGCGATGCGCGACCGCCTGCCCTCGACGCTCGGCCTGTGCCTGCTCGACAACGATGCGCCGCCGGCCTTGCGCCTGCTCGCCGGCCCGGCTGACTGTGCCGACCTGCCGACGCGGGCTCAACTGCACGTGGCTTCGACGCCGTTCGCCGGCCGCCAGTGGGACCTGCGCATCTACAGCCTGGGCCGCCCCAGCGGCATCGGCCGCACCTGGCCGCTGGCGCTGGTGAGCCTGGCCAGCGCGGCCCTGCTGGGCGCGCTGCTGCTGACGATCACCGGCCGCGCGCGCCGCATCGCCGCCGCGGTGGACGAGCGCACCGCCGAGCTGCAGCAGCGCACCGCCGAGCTGCAGGCCGAGGCGGCGCAACGCCAGCGCACCGCGAGCGCGCTGCGCGAAAGCCAGCAGCGCCTGCGCAACATCCTCGACCACGCGCCGATCGGCGTGGCCTACACCGACACCGAGGGCCGCATCCGCGAGGCCAATCCGCATCTGCGCGAGTTGCTGGGCATCACCGGCGAACGCCTCGCGGGCACGCCGATCGCGAGTCTGCTGCACCCCGACGACCGCGCCGCCGAGGCGCAATCGCGTGCGCGCCTGCTGGCCGGCGAGCTGCCGATGGCGCACTGGCAGCTGCGCTGCATCGCCGCCGGAGGTGAGACGATCCAGACCCGCGCCAGCGTTTCGGTGCTGCGCAGCTCGGGAGGCAACGGGCCGTCGGAGGCGCGGCGCATGGTCTGGGTGATCGAGGACATCACCGAGCACCTGGCGCTCGAGGAAGCGCAGCAGGCGCGCAAGGGCGCCGAGGCGTCCAACCGCGCCAAAAGCGAGTTCCTCTCGCGCATGAGCCACGAGCTGCGCACGCCGCTCAACGCGATGCTTGGCTTCGCGCAACTGCTCGAACTCGACCGCAAGCAGGCGCTGGCGCCGCACCAGCTGGAGTGGACGGCGCAGATGCGCCAGGCCGGCTGGCACCTGCTGCACATGATCAACGACACGCTGGACTTGTCGCGCATCGAGTCCGGACACGTCGAGCTGCAAGTCAGCACGCTGGACTTGGCGGAGCTGATCGAGGGCGCACAGACCCTGCTGGCGCACAACGCGGCACAGCGCCGCGTCACGATCGAGGTGCACCTGGGCGTGGGTGCGCGCGCGGTGATCGGTGACGCGACGCGCGTCAAGCAGATCCTGACCAACCTGCTGTCCAACGCCATCAAGTACAACGTCGAGGGCGGGCAGGTCATCGTCTCGAGCCGGCTCGCGGGCGACGGCCGGCTGGCGCTGGACGTCATCGACACCGGCCCGGGCATGAGCGAGGCCCAGGTGCGACAGCTGTTCCAGCCCTTCAACCGGCTTGGGCGCGAGGCCGGGCCGATCGAAGGCACGGGCATCGGCCTGGTGATCAGCCTGCGTCTGGCCGAGCTGATGGGCGGCCGCCTCAGCGCCCGCTCGAGCCCCGGCATGGGCTCGACCTTCACGCTCGAACTGCCACGCGCAGTGGTCGAACCGACGCCGAGCCAGATGCACCCGGATGCCGAGCTCGAGCCCGCCATCTACCGCCGCCGCGTGATCCACTACGTGGAGGACAACGAGACCAATGCCGAGGTGATGCGCGGCATCCTCGCGCTGCGGCCGCAGGTGGACCTGGAGATCTCGACGCTCGGACTGGACGGGCTGGAAGCGATCAAACGGCGCCGTCCCAGCCTGGTGCTGCTGGACATGCAGCTGCCCGACATCGACGGGCTGGAGTTGTTGCGTCATCTGCAGTCGCACGACGACACCGCCGACATCCCGGTGATCGTGGTCTCGGCCGACGCCACCGAGGCGCGCATCGCCGAGGCCATTGCCGCCGGCGCGATGCATTACCTGACCAAACCGGTCAACGTACCCGAGTTCCTGTCCGCGGTCGACGCGGTGCTCGAGGACCTCGACACGCACTTCGGCTGAGGCGCAGAAAAATACTGGCAGAAGCCGCCGCAGATCGCGGCACTGCCCCGGCGGCCGGCCACGCAGAATGCCGCGCAGAGTCCCCTCGACACCGCCCATGCTGACCCGTCTGCGTCTTTTCTCGATCCGCGCCCGCTTCCAACTGATCCTCGGCCTGACCGCGCTGGCCCTGGTGACGCTCGGCGTCTGGGGCGTGGTGGCCGGCAAGTCCGGCACGGCCACCGTGGCCCGCCTGTTCGACAACGCCAACGCGGCGGCCCGCGACGCCACCGTCCTGCGCCAGTCGCTGAGCGACCTGCGCCTGTACGAGGCCAGCATGGTGGCCTCGGCCGCGAACACCAACGAGGTCGAGCGCTTCCACCAGTTGTGGAACAAGGAACTGCAGACGATGCGCGCGCATGGCGACAAGCTGCTGGCGGCCGGCGACGCCGAGGTGGCGGCGCTGATCACCACCCAACGCAAGCTGCTCGACGACTACGTCGCGGCGATCGGCCCGGTGGCCAAGCAGCTCGAAGGCGCCCAGATCGATGCCGCCGTCGCGCTGGCCTACGCCGCGCGCGCCACGCCGACGGTCGAGCAGCTGCAGGCCAACGCGGCGGCGATCCTTGCCGCACGCCAGGCCGGCACCGAGCACGAGCGGATCGCCTACGCGGCGCAGGCCGACGTCGCGTCGCTGCTGCGCCTGGGCGTGGTGGTGCTGACGCTGACACTGGTGGTGCCCTTGATGTGGCTGACGCTGCGCTCGGTATGCGAGCCGCTGGACCAGGCCTGCGCCGTCGCCGACGCGATCGCACAGGGGCGGCTGACCAACCAGCTCGATACCCGGGGCGGCGACGAAACCGCGCGCCTGCTCGGCGCGCTGGCGGCCATGCAGGAGCGGCTGCGTGCGCTGGTCGGGGACATCCGCCACAGTGCCGACTCGATCCAGGTCGCGTCCGCCGAGGTGGCCCAGGGCAATGCCGACCTGTCGCAGCGCACCGAGCAGTCAGCCGGCAGCCTGCAGGTGACCGCCTCGTCGATGGAGCAGTTGACCGGCACCGTTCGCCAGACCGCCGACGCGGCCCGCACGGCCAATGAACTGGCGGGCGGAGCCGCGAGCGTGGCCTCGCGCGGCGGCAAGGTCGTGTCGCAAGTCGTCGCCACGATGGATCAGATCCAGGCCAGCAGCCGCAAGATCGCCGACATCATCGGCGTCATCGATGGCATCGCCTTCCAAACGAACATCCTGGCGCTGAACGCTGCGGTCGAGGCCGCCCGCGCCGGCGAGCAGGGGCGCGGTTTCGCGGTCGTGGCCGGCGAGGTGCGCTCGCTGGCGCAGCGCAGCGCCGAGGCGGCGCGCGAGATCAAGGCGTTGATCGGCGCCTCGGTCGACAGGGTCGACGCGGGCTCGCGCCTGGTGGCCGACGCCGGCAGCACGATGAACGAGATCGTCGCCAGCGTGCAGCGGGTCACCGGCATGATCGGCGAGATCACCGCCGCAACTTCGGCCCAGAGCAGCGGCCTGGCCCAGGTCAACGGTGCCGTGACGCAGCTTGACCAGATGACCCAGCAGAACGCGGCGTTGGTCGAGGAGTCCGCCGCCGCCGCCGAAAGCCTGAAGTCGCAGGCCGGCATGCTGGCCGGCCTGGTGGGAACCTTCCAGATCGCGGGCGCCGCACCGGGCAGCCGGGATTGAGTCGCACTGGATGAGTTAGCGTGCGCACGCTAGCTTGCATACTTCGACCAGTCGTTAACTGGCGCCGTAGCCCAGAGGTCACGGAAGGCCTAAGCACTCTCGGATCGAGAGTGCTAATATTTGGGAACCGGGTTGCTTCCAGCCCTTCAAAGACGCCATGTCCGCTGCCACCTCCACCCTGCCCCTGTCGCAATCGCTGACGGTCCGCAACCCGTGGGCCCTGGTGCCGCCGATCGGCAACCTGGACGCCTACATCTCGGCCGTCAACCGCATCCCCCTGCTCACCCAGCAGGAGGAGACCGAATTCGCCCGCAAGCTGCGCGACGGCGGTGACCTGGAGGCAGCCGGCCGCCTGGTGCTGTCGCACCTGCGCCTGGTGGTGTCGGTGTCGCGCCAGTACCTGGGCTACGGGCTGCCGCAGGGCGACCTGATCCAGGAAGGCAACGTCGGCCTGATGAAGGCGGTCAAGCGCTTCGACCCCGAGCAGGGCGTGCGCCTGGTCAGCTATGCGCTGCACTGGATCAAGGCCGAGATCCACGAATACATCCTGAAGAACTGGCGCATCGTGCGCCTGGCCACCACCAAGGCCCAGCGCAAGCTGTTCTTCAACCTGCGCTCGATGAAGGCCAGCCTGAAGGGCGAGGCGGCCGACGGCGACACGCACCGCAACACGCTGAGCCCCGCTGAGGCGGACCGCGTGGCGCGCGAGCTCAACGTCAAGCGCGAGGAAGTGCTCGAGATGGAGACTCGCATGGCCGGCGGCGACGTGGCCCTGGAGCCGCAGACCGACGACGACGGCGAGGAGAGCTTCGCGCCGATCGCCTACCTGGCCGACGAGGCCAGCGAGCCGACGCGCGTGCTCGAGGCGCGCCACCGCGACCGCCTGTCCGGCGACGGCATCACGCGTGCGCTGGACGTGCTCGACGCACGCAGCCGCCGCATCGTCGAGGAGCGCTGGCTCAAGGTCAACGACGACGCCTCGGGCGGCATGACGCTGCACGAGCTGGCCGCCGAGTACGGCGTCAGCGCCGAGCGCATCCGCCAGATCGAGGTGGCGGCGATGAAGAAGATGCGCGGGGCATTGGAGAGCCCCCACGCTCCCTGACGGTCGCTGCCCCCCCCCCCCCGAGGGAGCGCCCGGCAGCGGACCGGCTGAGCCGGATCCGCGCCGGTGCTGGGCTTGGCGACTCTATGCGCCGGCCAGCAGCAGTTTGAGGTCGTGCACCAGTGCCTCGGTGCCGCCGCCGTAGCGCACGAACAGCCGGATCCGCCCTTCGCGGTCGAACACGTAGGCGCCGGCCGTGTGGTCGATCGTGTAGCTGCCGGGCTCCTTGCCCGGCACCTTGGCGAAGAAGACCTTGAAGGCCTTGGCCGCGGCCTGGGTCTGCGCGAGGTCGCCGCGCAGCGCGACCACGTCGGGGCCGAAGCCGGCCACGTACTCCTTGAGCACCTGGGCGGTGTCGCGCTCGGGGTCGACCGTCACGAACACCGGCTGCACCTTGGCGCCGTCGGCGCCGAGCTTCTGGCGCGCGTCGGCGATCTCGACCAGCGTGCCGGGGCAGACATCCGGGCACTGTGCGAAGCCGAAGAAGACGATCGCGATCTTGCCCTTGAAGTCGGCCAGCGTGCGCTTCTGCCCGCTCACGTCGGACAGCTCGAGCTGCTGCGCGTAGGTGGCGCCGGTGATGTCGATGGCCTTGAAGGCCGGCTTCTCGGCGCTGCAGGCGGCCAGCGCGGCGGCGAGCGCAAGCCCGATGAGGTGTCTGCGATGCATGTCAGCCCAGTGCGTAGTGATCGACCAGCAGGGCCGCGAACAGCAGCGCCAGGTACCAGATCGAGTAGCGGAAGGTGCGCCGCGCCAGCGCCTCGCTGTAGGCGCGCCACAGGCGCAGGGCCAGCGCGATGAACCAGGCCCCCAGCGCCACGGCCGCGGCAAGGTACAGCCAGCCGCTCATGCCCTGGATGAAAGGCAGCAGCGTGGCCGCGAACAGCACCAGCGTGTAGAGCAGGATCTGCAGGCGCGTGAACTCGTTGCCATGCGTCACCGGCAGCATCGGCAGGCCGGCGCGCGCGTAGTCCTCGGCGCGGTACAGCGCCAGGGCCCAGAAGTGCGGCGGCGTCCAGACGAAGATGATCAGCACCAGCAGCCAAGCCTCGGCACCGACCTCGCCGCGCATCGCGGCCCAGCCCAGCAGCGGCGGCATTGCGCCCGAGGCGCCGCCGATCACGATGTTCTGCGGCGTCGCCGGCTTGAGCAGCACGGTGTAGACGATCGCGTAGCCGACGAAGGTGGCGAAGGTCAGCGCCATCGTCAGCGGGTTCACCCACCACCACAGGATCGCGCTGCCAAGTGCGCACAGCACGCTGGCGAAGACCAGGGTCTGGGTGTTGGTCAGCTCGCCGCGCGCCGTCGGGCGCCAGGCGGTGCGCGCCATGCGGGCATCGATGCGCTGCTCGACCAGGCAATTGAAGGCCGCCGCCGCGGCCGCCACGAGCCAGATGCCGATGGCCGCCGGCAGCACCAGGCGCCAGTCGGGCCAGCCCGGCACCGCGAGCAGCATGCCGATGACTGCGCAGAAGACGATCAACTGCACCACGCGCGGCTTGGTCAGCACATAGAACTGCCGCACCCGCGACCCGTGCGTGGGCTCGAGAGCGGCGGTGCTGGCAGCGGGCGTGGACATGGCGGTGGCGGGCGCTGCGATTCTCACACCGGCCGACGCGCGAGCGCCGGCGACGGCGCCAGCGCCTCGGCAGGCGATGGGTTCAGGCCATGCCGCGCCAGCAAGGTGGTCAGCACGACCGCCAGCGCTGCGGCGCCGCCGGTGTGCACCACGGCTGCGACGAGCGGCCAACCCAGCACGATGTTGGACAGGCCGGTCAGCAGCTGCAAGGCCGCCAGGGCCGCGAGCCAGAGCGCGATTCGGCGCAGCGCCGGCACGCGCGTGGCGGCCAGGGCCCACGCGAGCGCGGCCAGCGCGGCCAGCACCACCACGGCCGCCACGCGGTGCGCCACATGGATGGCGGTCAACGCGGCAAACGGCAGGTAGCTGCCCGAGGCCGTCTCGCCAAGTTCGCGCCGCAGCGTGAAGGCGTGTTCGAAGTCCATCGGCGGCCACCACTGGCCCTGGCAGGTCGGGAAGTCGCTGCAGGCGAGCACCGCGTAGTTCGTGCTGACCCAGCCGCCGAGCGCGATCTGCAGCAGCAGCAGCAGCGCCGTGGTCCAGGCCAGCGCCGCCAACCCGCGCGACAGGCGCAAGGGCCGCGGCTCGAACACCTGGTCCTGCGCCGCCAGCAGCACGAGCAGGCCGACGCCGCCGAGCAGGTGCAGCGTGACGATCGCCGGGTAGAGCTTCATCGTCACCGTGAGCGCGCCGAATGCGCCCTGCGCGATCACCCACACCAGGGTCACGCTGGCCCACCAGGGTGACGGCGCCGTGCGGTCCTGGCGCCGCAGCCACCACGCGGCCAGCGTCATCACCGTGATCAGCACGCCCACCGCGGTGGCCAGGTAGCGGTGCACCATCTCGACCCAGGCCTTGCCGTGCGTCACCGGGCCGTCGGGCCGCACGCTCTGCTCGGCGTGGATCTCCGCGCGCGCGCCAAGCGGGCTGGCGTTGCCGTAGCAGCCGGGCCAGTCGGGACAGCCGAGGCCCGAGTCCGTGAGGCGCGTGAAGGCGCCGAACAGCACCAGGTCGAAGGTGAGGAACAGGGTCAGCAAGGTCAGCGCGTGCAGGCGCCGCTTGGGCGTCGCACCGCGATGGCGCAGGGCAATCCAGACCAGCGGCCCGAGCGCGAGCGCAATGCCGAGCAAGGCCATGCGCAGCCACGGCGTCCAGTCGACCAGCGACACCGATGCATCCATCCAGCTAGCGCCCCGCGGTGTCCCACGACGCCGACGCGCGCAGCACGCGCTCGAGGTCGCGCTTGAACTTGGCGGGCTCGAGCGCCGCCGGCGTGCGCATCATCCAGCGCCCCATCGGGTCCACCAGGTACAGGTGCGAGGCGAGCGACTCGCCGGGCGCCGGCGTGAGCCAGGCCGCAAGTTCAGCGGCCGGCACGCGCAGCACCTGCGTCGCCGGCGCGGCCGCCAGCGCGTTGCGCAGCTCGGGCTTCACCGGCGCATCGTCGATCACGAACCAGACCTTGTCGATGCGCTCGCGTTCGCGGCCGGTCATCTCGCGCAGCTGGCGCTGCGCGTACAGGCGCTTCTCGCAGTCGCCATCGCAGTCGCCCGAGCCGACGGCCACCAGCAGCCACTGGCCGCGCAGCGCGCGCGCATCGATCGCGTGGCCGTCGAGGTTGCGCAGCGGCAGCGCCGCGGGCAGCTCGCGCGCCGGCTCGATCAGCGCGGCGTAGTTGCTGCGGCCTTCGGGCCGGATCACGTAATAGGCGAAGTAGGACGCAAGCACGGGCGCGGCGCAGGCCAGCACCACCAGCAACAGCTGCCAGCGCCCGCGCGCGGTGCGGCGCGTCGCGGCCTGCAGGTCGAGGCGCGGCATCGCGTGCACGGCGAGTTGCAGCGGCTCAGCGTCGGCGGGGTTGGATGAACTGGAACCAGACATAGAGAAAGACCACCAGGGCCGAGAGCCCGAACCACTGGAATGCGTAGCCGTAGTTCCGGCCCACGCCGCTGTCCGGCACGGGCCAAGCGCGTTGCAGGCCGTCGTCGTCGGCCGGCGCGGTCTGCAGCACCGACAGCGGCAGCAAGCGCAGACCCGTTTCGCGCGCAAAGGCGCCGACGTCCAGATTCTGCCGGATGCGGCCCGCCTCGGCGGCGTCGAACTCGAAGAGCCGGGCCGGTGGTGGGGCGATGCGGCCGGCCACGCGCACGTCGCCCTGCGGCGTCGGCACCTCACGCAGTTGCGCGCGTTCGCGCGGATCGCGAGGCAGCCAGCCGCGCTGCACCAGCAGCGCGCGCCCGTCGGGCAGCAACAGCGGCGTGACGACATAGAAGCCGGGCCGGCCGAACATCTGCCGGTTGTCGAGGTAGACGGTGTGCGCGGCCGACCAGCGGCCCGTCAGCTCGACGCGGCGGTGCTGCGACGCGGCCAGCTCGGCGGGCTGCGGCGGCAGCGCCGTCAGCACGGGCTGGCGTGCCTGGCGATCGATCGCGGCCTGCAACGCGTTCTTCTCGCCGGCACGGTTCAGCTGCCAGACACCGAGGCGCGCGGTCAGCAGCACGGCTGCCAGCGTGGCCAGCGCGATCACGAGCCGCTGCAGCCGCGGACTCACGCCGCGCCCCGGCTGCGACAATGTGCCGCCATGAAGATCGTGATCGTGATCGCGCTGCTCGCCGTGCTGGCCGCGCTGGCCAGTGCCGGCGTGTTCATGCTGCGGCGCCGGCCGAAGGAGGGCTCGCAAGGGCCCGACAAGCGCATGGCGCGCGCGCTCGCCGTGCGCGTGGGCGTGTCGGTGGCGATCTTCCTGCTCGTGCTGCTGGCCTGGAAGCTGGGCTGGATCGCGCCCAAGGGCTTGTCGACGGGCAGGTAGCGACCGCTACAGCCAGTAGACGAGCAGGTACAGGCCGAGCCAGACCACGTCGACGAAGTGCCAGTACCAGGCCGCGCCCTCGAAGCCGAAGTGACGCTGCGGCGTGAAGTGGCCCTTCTGGATGCGCAGCGTGATGAACAGCAGCATCAGCGCGCCGACGCAGACGTGGAAACCGTGGAAGCCGGTCAGCATGAAGAAGGTCGAGCCGTAGATGCCCGAGCTCAGCTTCAGGTTCAGGTCGCGGTAGGCATGCGCGTACTCGTAGCCCTGCACGAACAGGAAGGTGATGCCCAGTGCGACCGTGATCCACATCCAGAAGATCGTCTTGCCGCGCTGGTTGGCGATCAGCGCGTGGTGCGCGATCGTCAGCGTGACGCCCGAGGTCAGCAGCAGCGCGGTGTTGACGGTGGGCAGCGGCCAGGGGCCGATGACCGAGAACGGCTCGACGGTGCCAGCCGGCGCCGCGGTGACGCCGGGGTTCGACACGGCGGGCCACACCGCCTTGAAGTCGGGCCACAGCAGCTGGTGCTCGAGGTTGCCGAGCATCGGCAACGCATGCACACGCGCCCAGTACAGCGCGCCGAAGAAGGCGGCGAAGAACATCACCTCGCTGAAGATGAACCAGCTCATGCTCCAGCGGAACGAGATGTCGATGCGGTCGCTGTACAGGCCGCCCTCGCTCTCGCTGATGGCCTGGCTGAACCACTGGAACATGATCACGGCCCACATCGCGAGGCCGCCGAACACGAACCACTTGCCCCAGGACGCGCCATTGACCCACTGGCCGGCACCGAACACGACCAGCAGCATCGCGGTGGCCACCAGCACCGGGTGGCGCGACGGCGAGGGGATGAAGTAGTGGGGCGCGGTGCCCGAATGATGCGTCGTCGCTGCAGACATGTCGTCGTCTCTTTCTCTTCTCGAATCGAAACCTTGCGTCGGCTCAGCCCGCGGCCACGCCGCTGGCGATCACCCATTTCACCAACAGCACCAGCCCGGCCACGAACAGCGCCGCGGCGATGACGCCGGCGACAATGACGTGCAGCGGGTTGAGCTGCGCCACGTCTTTCTCGTACTCGGCGCCCTTGCGCACGCCGAAGAAGGACCAGGCCACGGCCTTGAAGGTGCGCAGGAACGAGCCGCGGCGCGCCACGGCCTGCTTCAGGTCCTCGCCCGGCCGGGCGTCGACCGGCGCGCTCACAGCGCCTTCCCTTCGACCAGCTTGCCTGCGACCTTGCCCTTCACTTCGAAGAAGGTGTAGCTCAAGGTGATCGTCGTCACATCCTTGGGCAGGCGCGGATCGATCACGAAGGCCACCGGCCACTGCTTCGATTCGCCGGGCGCCAGCGTGTACTCGTTGAAGCAGAAGCACTCGAGCTTGTTGAAGTGCGGGCTGGCCTGCTTGGGTGCGTAGCTCGGGATCGCCTGCGCGGCCATCGTGCGGTCCTGCATGTTGCGGAACTCGTACATCACCGTGGCCAGTTCGCCGGGGTGCACCTGGATCGAGTTGCGGGCCGGCTTGAAGTGCCAGGGCCCGCGCGCGTTGGCGTCGAATTCGACCGTGATCGTGCGCGTGCGGTCGACCTGCGTGTTCGGCGCGGCGCCGGTCTTGCCGATGGCCGAGGTCTGGATCTCCGACACCGACAGCACGTTGATGCCCAGCGCATCGCAGATCGCGCGGTACAGCGGCACCAACGCATAGCCGAAGCCGAACATCAGGGCCACGATGAGCGCGAGCTTGCCCACCAGCGCGACGTTGTCGCGCTTCAGGCGGGCGGTGCGGATCTCAGGCACCGAAGAACACCATGCGCACGACGAAGCCGAGCGCGAACACCGCCGCCACCGAGGCCAGAACCCAGGCCAGGCGCCGGTTGGCCTTGTGCTGCTCGGGACTCAGGGCCATGGCCTCAGCCGATCACCTTGGTGGCCGCGCTGTTCAGCTTGGGCGGCGTCTCGAAGGTGTGCCAGGGCGCCGGCGACGGCACTTCCCACTCCAGGCCTTCGGCGCCTGCGCCATCCGGGTCGTTCCACGGACGCTGCGGTGCCGGGGTGCCCTGGCCGCGCATGCAGGGCACGACGATGAAGAGGAAGAAGTAGACCTGCATCAGCCCGAACCACAGCGCGCCCACCGAGGCGATCGCGTTGAAGTCGGCGAACTGCATCGGATAGTCGGCATAGCGGCGTGGCATGCCCGCCAGGCCGAGGAAATGCATCGGGAAGAAGGTGACGTTGAAGGCGATCAGCGAGCCCCAGAAGTGGATCTTGCCGCGCAGTTCGTTGTACATCACGCCGGTCCACTTCGGCGCCCAGTAGTAGAAGCCGGCGAACAGGCCGAACAGCGAGCCCGCGACCAGCACGTAGTGGAAGTGCGCCACCACGTAGTAGGTGTCCTGGAGCTGGATGTCCACCGGCGCCATCGCCAGGATCAGGCCGGTGAAACCACCCATCGTGAAGACGAAGATGAAGCCGACCGCGAACAGCATCGGCGTCTCGAAGGTCATCGAGCCGCGCCACATGGTCGCGATCCAGTTGAACACCTTCACGCCGGTGGGGATCGCGATCAGCATCGTCGCGTACATGAAGAACAGCTGTCCGGTCACCGGCATGCCGGTGGTGAACATGTGGTGCGCCCACACGATGAAGGACAGGATCGCGATCGACGCCGTGGCGTAGACCATCGAGGTGTAGCCGAACAGCTTCTTGCGCGCGAACGCCGGGATCACGGCGCTGACGATGCCGAAGGCCGGCAGGATCATGATGTAGACCTCGGGGTGGCCGAAGAACCAGAAGATGTGCTGGTACATCACCGGGTCGCCGCCACCGGCAGGGTTGAAGAAGGCCGTGCCGAAGTGGCGGTCGGTCAGCGTCATCGTGATGGCGCCAGCCAGCACCGGCATCACCGCGATCAGCAGGTAGGCGGTGATCAGCCAGGTCCAGGCGAACAGCGGCATCTTCATCAGCGTCATGCCGGGCGCGCGCATGTTCAGGATCGTCACGATGATGTTGATCGAGCCCATGATCGAACTCGCGCCCATGATGTGCATCGCGAAGATGCCGGCGTCCATGCTCGGGCCCATCTGCAGCGTCAGCGGCGCGTACAGCGTCCAGCCCGCGGCGGGCGCGCCGCCGGGCATGAAGAACGAACCGACGAGCATCAGCGCGGCCGGGATCAGCAGCCAGAAGCTCAGGTTGTTCATGCGCGCGAAGGCCATGTCGGCCGCGCCGATCTGCAGCGGGATCATCCAGTTCGCGAAGCCCACGAACGCCGGCATGATGGCGCCGAACACCATAATCAGGCCGTGCATCGTGGTGAACTGGTTGAACAGTTCCGGGTTCACGTACTGCAGGCCGGGCTGGAACAGCTCGGCGCGGATGCCCAGGGCCAGGACGCCCCCGACCATCAGCATCGCGAAGCTGAACAGCAGGTACATCGTGCCGATGTCCTTGTGGTTGGTCGCGAACAGCCAGCGCCGCCAGCCGTGCGGGTGGCCGTGATGGTCGTCGTGGGCGGTGTCGTGGCCGTGGCCGTGATCGAGGACTGCGCTCATGCTTCGAGTTCTTTCTTGGATCCGGATTACTTGCGCGCGGCAACGATCTCGGCAGGCTGCACCAGCTTGCCGGTCTTGTTGCTCCACGAATTCTTGGTGTAGGTGATCACCGCGGCGAGCTCGGTGTCCGACAGCTGCTTCCAGGCCGGCATCGCACCGCCGGCCGCGCCATTGAGCAGGATCTGGATCTGCTGCGCCGCGTCACCCGTCACGACGGCGCTGCCGTCGAGCGCCTTGATCGGGCCGGCACCCTTGCCGCTGGCCTGGTGGCAGGCCGCGCAGTTGGCGGCATAGACCTTCTCGCCACGCGCGACCAGGTCGGCCAATTGCCACACCTTGGCCGGATCGTCGGCCGCGGCCTTCGCCGCCGCCTGCTTCTCACTGGCCCACTTCGCATACTCCGCCTGCGGCAACACCCGCACGTGGATCGGCATGTAGGCGTGCTCCTTGCCGCACAGCTCGGCGCACTGGCCGTAGAAGTCGCCCGTCTTCTCGGCGCGGAACCAGGTGTCGCGCACGAAGCCGGGGATCGCGTCCTGCTTGACGCCGAAGGCCGGCACCATCCAGGCGTGGATCACGTCGTTGGCGGTGAGGATGATGCGGATTTTCTTGTCCACCGGCACCACCAGCGGGTTGTCCACCTTGAGCAGGTAGTTGTCGGTGGGCGGCGGCTTGCCCGAGTCGCTCATCACGCGGTGCGAGGTGTCGAGCGTGGACAGGAAGCCAATGCCCTCGCCCTCGCCCTTGAGATAGTCGTAGCCCCACTTCCACTGGTAGCCGGTGGCCTTGATCGTGATGTCGGCGTTGGTGGTGTCCTTCATCGCGACCACCGCCTTGGTCGCCGGCAGCGCCATGCCGATGACGATGAAGAACGGCAGCACGGTCCAGATGATCTCGACCGTCACGCTCTCGTGGAAGTTGGCCGGCCTGGCGCCCTTGCTCTTGCGGTGCTTCAGGATCGAATAGAACATGAACCCGAACACGCCGATGAAGATCACCACGCAGATGATCATGATGTAGTTGTGCAGCCACTGCACCTCGGCGGCGATCTTGGTCACCGGCGGATGCAGGTCGAGCTGGTTGACCGCCGGGCCGCCCGGCAGGTTGTTCACGGCCAGCGCCGGCGCGGCGAGACAGGCGGCGCCGAGGGCGGCGGCGGTGCGGGCGGCGCGATGGCAAGCGGTCCGGAGCGTCGTCAAGCAGGTCATCGTGGTCACTTTGCTTCGGGTTCTTCGATGGATACGTGGGGCGGTGGGGCGGCCAGCGGCTGGCGCAGCGCGCGGCGCAGCTCCTGCGCCAGGGACTGACGCAGTTCGGGGCGCAAGTAGCGCCCGACGCGGGAGGTCTGGCCGTCGCCCGTGAGTTCGATCAGCGAGCGGTCGCTCGACAGCGGCTCCACGCGCACCCAGGCGGCGCGGAACTCGTGGTGCTCGGTCTGCTGGCCGCGCTGATGCCGCACGGCCAGCGAGCCGTCGGCCAGCGTGATCTGTTCGTGGTCGGTGGCGTGGCGCGCATAGACCAGCAGCGCGGCCCCCACCAGCAGCAGCTCGATACCCGCGAAGGCCAGCACCGGCGAGGCGCCGTGCCAGGTAAAGCCGAGCGCGATCGCCAGCGATACCGCGCACAGTGACAGGTAGGTGCCGAACAGCTGGGCCGGGGTCAGCGAGCAGTTGCGCGCCAGGTACCACTCGAGACGCGGGCCGCCCGCTGCCTCGACCACGTTCGCGAAGCGCCAGACGCCCGGCATGACGCCTTGGGCCGCGGCGTTGCGAGGCCAATGAGCGGTGGCGGAGGCGGCGGACATGCGGGGCGACGCAGGAGCTTTGGGGGCGTGCAGAGCAGCCGTGAATTCTAGCCGAGGCCCTCGCCGCGCCGACCCGCGCGCGCCATGCGTTGCAGCTCGTCCACGCCCACCCGCGTTTCGCCCTGCACGCGCAGACGCGGCCGCGGCTTGAAGGCGTGGCCGTAGACGATCTCGAACTCGAGCGCAATGCGTCCGTCGCGCCCAGCCCGCGCGGCCAGCGCGGCCTCGAGCCGTTCGCGCCAGCGCGGCGTGCGCAGGCCGGCCCCGCGTGCCGGGTCGGCATTGACGCCGAGCCCACGCAGTTCGTCCAGCAGTGCGGCGGGCGTGGCCCAGGTCAGGGTCAGGCGTTCCTGGTCCATCACCGGCTCGGCAAAGCCGGCGCCGACCAGCATGTCCCCCAGGTCGTGCATGTCGACGAAGGGCGCGTGCGGCGTGCCCCAGCCGGCGTCACGGTACAGCTCGCGCAAGGTCTTCAGGGTGTCGGGCCCGAGCGTCGAGAACATCAGGAAACCGTCGACAGCGAGCGCGCGCTGCCACGCCACCATCTCGGCCGCCGGGTCGGCCACCGCGTGAAGCATCATGTTGGCCCAAACGAGCTGTGCACTCTCTGGTGGCAACGCGGCGGCATCGAGCACGGGCGGCACCGGGCGCCAGCGACGCGCCGACCACCAGGGGGCCAGCGATGACGCGGCCGGCGCGCGCCACGCCACCGGCTCGACGGCCAGCACGCGGGCCTGCGGATAGGCGGCGCGCAGGGCGGCCGCGCCTGCGCCCAGGCGTGACCACCAGTCGACGATGACCGCGGGCTGCTGCCTCACGATCGCCAGGCGCTCGGCCATGCGGCGCGCCACCTCCCCGTGCAGCCAGGGCGCGTCAGCAGCGCGCGCCATGCGGCGCAGCCAGCGGTCGAGCGCAAGACGGTCGACCGGTCGGGTCGTCGCGGAAGCGGTCTCGGGAGCGGGCGTGACCATCGGCGGCGCAGGATCAGCGCGCGCCGCGCTGCTCGAAGAGGTGATCGAAGCGGTCGGCCTCCATCGGCTCAGTATATTGACGCCGTGATCCTGTCCCCGCCCACGCAATGCGCGGTCTGCCGCGGCTGGAGCGCGCAGCGCGTGTGCGACGACTGCCGCGCGCGCCATGCCGCGCCCGCGCCGCGTTGCCTCGGCTGCGCGATCCGCGTGCCGGACGGGGTTGCGCGCTGCGGCGCCTGTCTGGCGGCGCCCCTGCCCTTCGCCATCGCAGTCGCCGCCGTGGACTACCAGTTCCCCTGGAGCGCGCTCGTCACCGCGCTGAAGTTCCACGCCGCGATCGACCTCGCCCAACCGATGGCCGCACTGCTGGCCGAGGCGGTGCGTGCGCGCGGGTCGGCGCAGCCCGCACTCGTGCTGCCGCTGCCGCTGGGCCGTTTGCGCCTGACCGAACGGGGCATGAACCAGGCCTGGGAGCTGGCACGCCGGGTGGCGCGCCAGCTGAAGCTTCAGACCGAGGCGCACGCGCTCGTTCGCCGCGTGGACACTCCGCACCTGGCCGACCTGCCGCGCGAGTCGCGCGCGCAGACCATCCGCGGCGCGTTCGCTTTGGCGCCGGGTGCGGCCACGGCGCTGCACGGCCGCACGCTGGCGCTGGTGGACGACGTCATGACCACCGGCGCCACTGCCGCCGAGGCCGCGCGCACCTTGCTCGCGGCGGGCGCGGCCTCCGTCCAGCTCTGGGTCTTTGCCCGCACACCCGCTCCTTGACCGCCCATGTTCCGGATCGTTCTCGTCCACCCCGAGATCCCGCCCAACACCGGCAACGTGATCCGTCTGGCCGCCAACACCGGCTGCACGCTGCACCTGATCGAGCCGCTCGGCTTCTCGATGGACGACCGGCAACTGCAGCGCGCGGGCCTGGACTATCACGAGTACGCGCCCGTGCTGCGGCACGCGTCGTGGGACGCCTTCGTCGCGAGCGCGCGGCCCGATCCGGCACGCCTGTTTGCCTTCACCACGCGCGGCAGCCGCCCCTTGCACGAGGTGGCCTGGCGTGCCGGCGACTGGCTGGTGTTCGGCAGCGAGACCGCGGGCTTGCCGTCGGGCCTGCGCGACCGCTTCGATCCCGCGCAGCGCGTGCGCCTGCCGATGCGCGCCGGCCAGCGCAGCCTGAACCTGAGCAACGCGGTCGCGGTGGCGGTGTTCGAAGCGTGGCGGCAAAACGGCTACGCCGAAGGGGCCTAGCCGGCGTTCGAGCGACTCAGCCCTCGGCGCGTGCCTCGCGGCTCATGAGCCTGCGCGGCGCCTCGTCGGCGCGCAGCCGGCCCTCGAGCACGGCCACCACCGCCTCGGTGATCGGCATCTCGACGCCGAGCGCGCGCGCGCGCGCCAGCACCACCGGCGCGCTGTACACCCCTTCGGCGACATGGCCGAGTTCGGCCAGCACCTGCGGCAGCGGCAGCCCCTGCGCGAGGCGCATGCCGACCTTGCGGTTGCGCGACAGCTCGCCGGTGGCGGTGAGCACGAGGTCGCCGAGGCCCGACAGGCCCATGAAGGTGTCGGCGCGCGCGCCCAGCGCGAGGCCCAGGCGCGTCATTTCGGTCAGGCCGCGGGTGATCAGGGCCGCGCGCGCGTTCAGGCCCGGCACGCCGGGGCCGGGTGCGCCCTGCGCGGCCAGGCCGTCGCACAGGCCGGTGGCGATGGCCATCACGTTCTTGACCGCGCCGCCGACCTCCACCCCCACCGGGTCGGTGCTGGTGTAGACGCGCAGCGCGTCGGCATGAAAGACCTCGGCCGCGGCGTCGTTCAGTGCCGCGTCACTGCTGGCGGCCACCAGCGCGGTGGGCTGGCCGCGCGCCACCTCCTCGGCAAAGCTTGGCCCGGACAGCACGCCGGCTGCCGCCTGCGGCCGCAGCTCGCGTGCAATCTCGTGGCCGAGCCGGCCCGTCCCCGCCTCGAAGCCCTTGCACAGCCACAGCACGCGCGCGTCGGCGGGCAGCAAGGCGAGCAGGCCGCGCAGGCCCGACATCGGCGTGGCGATGACCACCAGGCCCGCGCGCGCGTGCCGCAGGGCGGAGTCGAGGTCGGCACCGACCTTCAGCGCCGGCGGCAGTGTCACGCCGGGCAGGTAACGCGCGTTCTCTCGGGCGGCACTCAGGGCGCGCGCTTGCGACGGCTCGCGCGCCCACAGCATCACCGCGTGGCGCGCGGCGGCCTGCACGGCCAGCGCCGTACCCCAGGCGCCGGCGCCGAGGAAGCTGACGTTCATTCGAACGCCGTCAACGGTGTCAGTTGATCGACGGCGCTTCGCTGCCGTTGCCCTGCGCGGCGAGTTGCTGTTGCTGCGCCTCGTACATGGCCTGGAAGTTCACTTCCGACAGCAGCACCGGCGGGAAGCCGGCGCGCGTGCACACGTCCGACACGATCGCGCGCAGGTAGGGGTACACCATGCCCGGGCAGGCGATGCCGAGGATGGCCTGCATCTGGTCGCCCGGCAGGTCGCGCAGCTCGAAGATGCCGGCCTGCTTGGCCTCGATCAGGAACAGCGTGCGGTCGCCGACCTTGGTGGTGACGGTGGCGGTGACGCAGACCTCGAAGATGCCTTCGGACACGCCCTCGGCCGAGACGCCGAGGTTGATGTCCACGGCCGGCTGCTGCTGCTCGAGCAGGATCTGCGGCGCGTGCGGCTGCTCCAGCGACAGGTCCTTCAGGTACATGCGCTGGATGTTGAAGACGGGGGTGGGCGCTTGGGCTTCGGCCATGATGCAGGTGTCCAATGGAACGAACCCGCTGGGCCAGCAGGTTGCAGAGGGCCGCGATTATCGCCGACGGCTCAAGCCGCCTGGCCCTGCAGCAAGGGCAGCAGGCCGCCGCGCTGGTCGAGCGCCATCAGGTCGTCGCAGCCGCCGACGTGGGTGTCGCCGATGAAGATCTGCGGCACCGTGCGGCGGCCGGTCAGTTCCATCATGCGCAGCCTCTCGGCGGGGTCGAGGTCGACACGCACCTCGTCGATCGCCGCCACGCCGCGCTGCTTGAGCAGCGCCTTGGCGCGCACGCAGAATGGGCAGACCTGGGTGGTGTACATGCGCACGCGGTTCATGAGCAGATTGTCGGCGAGGCGTCCGGCGCCTGCTGCGCGCCGGCGCTTCAACCCAGCCCGGGCCGCGGACTAGTGCACGCGCCGCACAAGGCCGCGCCCGAGCGTGCTCTGCGCCTCAGGCGGCGCTCTTGTCGACCGGCAGGTTGGCTTCGCGCCAGGCGCGCAGGCCGCCGGCCAGCGACAGCACCTTCTCGTGGCCAGCCTTGCGCAGCAGAGCCACCGCGCGCGATGCGCGCGCGCCGGTCGGGCACACCAGCACGATCGGCACGGTCTTGTTGCTGGGCAGGTCCTTCGAACCCTCGAGTTGGCCGAAGGGCACGTTGCGCGCGCCGCCCGGATGCCCGGCCGCGAACTCGGCCGGCTCGCTGACGTCGACCAGCACCGCCTTCTCGCGGTTGATCAGCCGTATCGCCTCGGCCGTGTTGACGGACGAACCGCCACCCCCGCCCTTCAACTGCGGCCACAGCAGCAGAGCGCCGGAAACGGCGGCGGCAAGAACGAGGTACCAGTTCTGGATCAGGAACTCGAGCACGAAGACACCCAGGCGGGAGCAAAGGACGCGAATTCTAGAATGTCCCTTCTTCACGACCGAACACCCATGCACAAGCTCGTCCTGATCCGCCACGGCGAATCGACCTGGAACCTGGAAAACCGCTTCACCGGCTGGACTGACGTGCCGCTCACCGACACCGGCGTCGCGCAGGCGCGCGAGTCGGGCCGTCTGCTGAAGGAGGCGGGCTACGAGTTCGACCTTGCGGTCACCTCGGTGCTCAAGCGCGCGATCTGGACCCTGTGGCACGCCCTGGACGTGATGGACCGCCCCTGGTTGCCGGAGGTGAAGGACTGGCGCCTGAACGAGCGCCACTACGGTGCGCTGCAGGGCCTGAACAAGGCCGACATGGCCAAGCAGTACGGCGACGCACAGGTGCTGGTCTGGCGTCGCAGCTACGACGTGCCACCGCCCGTGCTCGACGCCAACGACCCGCGCAGCGAGCGCAGCGACCTGCGCTACGCGCACCTGACGGCCGACCAGGTGCCGCTGACCGAGTGCCTGAAGGACACGGTGGCGCGCGTGCTGCCGTGCTGGAACGACACGCTGGCACCGGCCATCCGCGCCGGCCAGCGCCTGGTGGTCTCCGCGCACGGCAACTCGATCCGTGCGCTGGTGAAGTACCTGGACGGCATCGGCGACGCCGAGATCGTGGGCCTGAACATCCCCAACGGCATCCCGCTGGTCTACGAACTCGACGCCGACCTGAAGTCGCTGCGCCACTACTACCTCGGCGACGCGGAAGCGGCGGCGAAGGCCGCCGCGGCCGTCGCCGCGCAAGGCAAGGCCTAGGACACCAGCCCGAACAGTCGTTCGGGCGGCACACGCAAGGCCAGCGCCTTGTCGGGTGCCGGCCCGGCAATCGCGAACTCGGGCTTGGCGGTGTCGCGCCGCACCGAGCTGGTGACCGGCATGCCCTTGCGGTCGGTGATCGCGGCCACCTCGGGCGTGGTGGCCGTCGGGCCGCGGCGCACCACGACCGCCATCTCGCCGGACTTCAGCAGCACGAAGTCGCCCGGCGGGTAGATGCCGAACTCCTTGATCAGCGCCGACGCGAACGGGTCGCCACCGCATTCGGCGAACATCTCGCGGTGCGCCTGCTGGATCGGCAACGGCGCGCGCCCGGTGCGCGGGCTCACCTTGGCCAGCAGCACGTCGGCCTGGCGCAGCGCCACCGCCAGGGGCGCCACCTCGCG
>JALHQP010000038.1 GCA_022841885.1 Aquincola sp.
CGGCGTCTCGCGCTCGCCGGCGGTTGCCCGGCGCGGGCCGCGCTGCGACTCGCGCACCGCGGCCACCAGGGCCTCGCGCTCCTCGGGCGTGCCGAGCGCGAAGTCCTCCCACCAGTCGGCGAGGTCGGCGTCGATCTCGCCGCAATCGGCGCGCAGGCGCAGGAAGTCGTAGGCCGCGCGGTAGCGTGGCTGCTCGACCAAGGAGTACGGCACGCTGCCGCCGCGGCGCTCGAAGCGCGGTTGCATCAGCCAGATCTCGCGCATGTCGGCGCCGAGCTTGCCGCGCCCGGAGATGTCGCCGATACGGGCGTCGAACACCGCGTCGATGGCGCCCTGCAGCGCCGGCACCGGATGCTCGCCGGCGGCACGCGCGGCCTGCCAGCGCTCGCGCACCTCGTGCCACATCAGGCAGGCGAGCATGAAGCTCGGCGCCACGCTGCGGCCGTCAGCCACGCGCGCATCCGTGTCGGCCAGCGCCGCCTCGATGAACTGCACCTGCTGGTTCTTGTGCTTGATGCCGTTGCCCATCAGCGGCGCGAGCAGCGGGAACAGCTGCGTCAGGCCCTGCTTGCGCAACTCGGCCACGCTGGCCAGCGCATGGCCGGTCTGGAGCAGCTTGATCATCTCGTCGAACAGGCGCGAGACCGGCACATTGGCGAGCAAGGTGGCGGTTTCGGCCATCGGCCCCCGTGTCGCGGGTTCGATGTCGAAGCCCAGCTTGGCCGCGAAGCGCAGCACGCGGATCAGGCGCACCGGGTCCTCGCGGAAACGCGTCGCAGGGTCGCCGATCATGCGCAGCGTCTTCTTCTTCAAGTCGCGCAGGCCGTGGTGGTAGTCGACGACGATCTGCGTGACCGGGTCGTAGTACATCGCGTTGATCGTGAAGTCGCGCCGCGCTGCGTCCTCGATCTGCGGGCCCCAGACGTTGTCGCGCAGCACGCGGCCGCTGGCATCGACAACGTGGCTCTTGCCCGCAAGCTCGCTCTTGGAGGTCTTCTCGTTGCCCCCGACCTGGTCGGCCTGGTCGGCCTCGAGGTAAGCGCGAAAGGTCGACACCTCAACCACCTCGTGGTCGCGCCCGCGCCCATGGACCACGTGCACGATCCGAAAGCGCCGCCCGATGATGAAGGCGCGCCGGAACAGGGCCTTGACCTGCTCGGGCGTCGCGTCGGTGGCGACGTCGAAGTCCTTCGGGCGCCGGCCCACCAGCAGGTCGCGCACCGCGCCGCCGACGACGTAGGCTGCATGCCCGGCCTCCTGCAGCGTGCGCACCACGCGCACCGCGCGCTCGTCGACGAGCTCGGGGTCGATGCCATGTTCGGCGGCGGGGATCTCCACGCGCTTGCCCAGCGGAATGCCGCCCGTCTTGGCCTTGGCCGCCGGCTTGCCCAGCAGCTTGTCGATGAATTTGCGAATCATGAGAAGTTTCCGAACAGGCGCAGTATCGGCCAGCCGCGCGCCTTGGCCACCGCCTCGAGGCTGGGGCCGGGGTTGGTCGCCACCGGGTGGGAGGCCCACTCCAGCAGCGGCAGGTCGTTGGTGGAGTCGCTGTAGACCGTGCGGCGCTCGAAGGCGGTGGCCACGTGGCCAGAAGCGGCCAGCCATTGCTCGACGCGCGCGATCTTGCCTTCGCGGAAGGATGGGACGCCGCGGATGCGACCGGTGACGCGGCCTGCCGCGTCGCGCTCGAGCTCGAGCGCGATCAGGTCGGCGACGCCGAACAGGTCGGCGATGGGCCGCGTGATGAACTCGTTGGTGGCTGTCACGATCGCCACCCGGTCGCCGCTGTCCTGGTGGCGCCGCACCAGGGCGCGTGCGCCGTCGTGCAAGGCCGGCAGGATGCGCTCGCGCAGGAAGGCGTCGCGCAATGCCAGCGCCGCGTCGGCGTCGCGCTCGCGCCAGGGCGCGGTGGCGAAGTCGATGTAGGCGGCCTGGTCCAGCCGCCCGGCCTGATAGTCGGCGTAGAAGGCGTCGTTGCGCTGGCGAAAGCGCTCGCGGTCGGCCCAGCCGCGCTCGACCAGGAACTCGCCGAAGGCGTGGTCCGAGTCGGTGTCGATCAGCGTGCCGTCGAGGTCGAACAGAGTCAGGTTCACAGGGCCGCGCCTTCCTCTTCGAACATGCGCTTGAGCAGCGGCACGGTGACCGCCCGGTGCTCGGCGAGCGCGAACTCGTCGAGCCGCTCCAGCAACGCCATCAGGTGCTTGAGGTCGCGCGAGAAGCGCGTCAGCAGGTAGGCCATCACCTCGTCGGACAGGAAGATGCCGCGCCGGTCGGCCTCGCGCCGCAACGCCGCACGCGCGTCGGCTTCGCCGAGCGGCTCTAGCGCGAACACATGGCCCCAGGCCAGGCGCGTGCGCAGGTCGTCGCGCAGCGACAGGTCCACCGGCGGCACGCTGGCCGCTGCGGCGACCTGGGCGCCGTGCGACAGCGCATCGATCATCAGCGCAAAGGCTGCTTGCTGGCGCTCCGAGTCGAAGCCATCGCAACCGTCGAACACCACCAGCGACCAGGCGGCGTCGAACGGCCAGGGCACCGGCGTCGCAGCGTCGAACCAGCCGGCGCGGCCGCCCTCGCCCTGCACCGAACCGGTCAGCGCCCGCAGCAGATGGGTCTTGCCGGTGCCGCTGGCGCCCCACAGGTACACCGGCATCCCGGGTTGCGTGGCCAGGCCGCGCAAGTGCGCGAGCGCGGCGGCATTGCCCGGGTGCGCTCCGGGCAGGAAAGCATCGAAGGTCGCCAGCGGCGCGGGGCCGATGGCCAGAGGGATCTGTCGCACCGCCCGCCCTCAGCCTTGGTACAGACGGCTGGCGAGATAGGCCGCCTGGGCGCGCCGCAACGCCACCAGCAACAGCGCGCTGACCGGCAGAGCGATGAGCACGCCGACGAAGCCGAACAGGTGGCCGAAGGCCAGCAGCGCGAAGATCACCGCCAGCGGATTCAAGCCGATGCGCTCGCCGACCAGGCGCGGCGTCAGCACCAGGCTCTCGGCGACCTGACCGACGCCATAGACCACAGCCACCACCGCCACCCCGTACCAGCTGCCGAACTGCAGCGCACCGGCCAGCAGCGCCAGCGCCAGGCCGAGGCCGAAGCCGAGGTAGGGAATGAAGATCGCCAGGCCCGTGAACACGCCCACAGGCAGCGCGAGGTCGAAGCCGGCGATCGCCAGCGCCACGCTGTAGTAGACGGCCAGCACGCCCATCACCATCAGCTGGCCGCGCAGGTACTGGCCGAGCACGCCGTCGCACTCCTCGAGGAAACCGAGCGCGTTGGCGCGCACGCGCGGCGGGATCAGGGCCTGGACGCGCTCGACGAGTTGCGACCAGTCGATCAGCAGGTAGAACAGCACCACCGGCATGAGGACCGCGTTGCCCACCAGCGCGAGCAGCATGCTGCCGCCGATACGCGCCGAACTGAGCGCGGTGGCCATCCAGTCCTCGAGGTTGGCGTCGAGCGTCTTCAGAACGAACGCCTTGATGCTGGCGCTGTCGAGCGCGACATGGATGCCGTACTGCGCCAGCCAGGGCGACAGCGACTGGTTGAGCTTGTCGGCCAGCAGCGGAATCTGCTCGCGCAGCAGCGGCAGCTCCTTGGCAATCACCGGCACCAGCAACAGCACCAGCGCGAGCAGCGCGGCGATGGCCAGCACCTCCACCAGCACCACCGCCGCCAGGCGCGGCCAGCGGCGCGCCGCGAGCAACTCGACCAGCGGGTGCAGCGCATAGGCCAGCACCGCCGCCACGATGAAGGGCGTGAGCACCGGTGCGAGCAGCCACAGCAGCAGCAGCGCCGCCACCGCGACGGCGCACCACATCAGACTGCGGCGTTGGGCGGCGGCAAGCGGCATCAGTGGATGGGGGGCCGCCCGGCGGCGCTCAGTTCGTCGACGCGTGCGGCCATCGCACGGGCGTCGTCGGCACCCGGCTGCTCGGCGAGGTAGACACGCAGGTCCTCGAGGGCCCCGCCGACGTCGCCGAGTTCGGCGCGCACCAGGCCGCGGTCGCGCCGCTCTTCCCAGTCGTCGGGAAGCAGCACGACCAGGCGCTGCATCACCGCCAGCAGGTGCGACCAATCCTCGGCGCCGCGGTACACCTCCTTCAGGTTGCGCAGCATGCGCGCCAGCACCGCGCGCGCGGTCGCCGTCTGCAGGAACAGGCCGAGCGGCAACTCCGCCTCGTCGAACAGGCCGTGGCGGCGCCGGTACGGCGCGATGCGCTCGTCCAGATCGTCGCGCGACAGCGAACGGCCGTTGAACGGGTCGATCACCACCTCGCCCTGAGGCATCTTCAGCTTGATCAGGAAGTGCCCCGGGAAGGAGACGCCGCGCGCCTCGAGGCCGATCTGCTGCGCAATCTCGATGTAGATCAGCGCCAGCGTGATCGGGATGCCACGCCGCGTGGCCAGCACGCGGTGCAGGTAGCTGTTGGCCGGGTCGTAGTAGTCGTTGACATTGCCGGCGAAGCCCAGTTCCTGGAAGAAGTAGCGGTTCAGGTAACGCAGCCGCTGCAGCGGCGCCGTGTCGGCGGCGATGCGCTGCTTCAGCCGTGCCGCCAAGGCGTCGATGTCGGCCAGCACGCCTTGCACGTCCAGGCCCGGCTCGGCGTCCTGGCCGATCGCCACCGCCGCCTCGAGCTGCGAAAACTGCCTGTCGTCGGCCACCAGCGCCGCGAAATACTGCAGCGGCGTCGGCGTGTCGAACAGGAGCTGGGCCATGGTGCGGTCAGTGTAGGTCAGCCCCGGCGCATGAACTGCGCCGGGCGCAGGCCGCAGGCGGCCAGCACGGCGAAGTACACCAGCCCCACACCCGCCAGCACCGCCGCCACCAGGCCGGCGCGCAGCAGGTTCCGGCCGTCACCCAGGCCGATCCAGTCGATGCCGCCTGCCGCCCAGGCCAGCAGACCGCCGAGGGCGAGGCAGGCCAGCGCTACCCGCGCCAGAAAGCCGCCCCAGCCCGGTGCCGGGCGGTACAGCCCGCGCTGGCGCAGGCGGATCAGCAACCAGGTGGCGTTGACGATCGCGCCCAGGCCGATCGACAGCGCCAGCCCGGCATGGCCGAGCCAGGGCACGAAGGCCAGGTTCATCGCCTGCGTGGCGACGAGCACCACGATCGCGATCTTGACCGGCGTGCGGATGTCCTGCCGCGCGTAGAAGCCCGGCGCCAGCACTTTCACCGCCACCAAACCCATCAGCCCCGCGCCATAGCCCATCAGCGCCGTGACCGTCTGCGACACGTCGCGAGCCGAAAACGCGCCGTAGTGGTAGAGCACCGCCACCAGCGCCTGCGGAAATACGATCAGCGCCACCGCACAGGGCAGCGTCAGCAGAACGACCAGGCGCAGGCCCCAGTCGAGCAGGCCGCTGTAGTCGGCACTGTCGTCGCGCGCCTGCGCGGCCGACAGCTGCGGCAACAGCACCACGCCGAGCGCCACACCGAGCAGCGCGGTCGGGAACTCCATCAGCCGGTCGGCGTAGGTCAGCCACGACACCGCACCGGTACCCACGTGCGACGCGATCTGGGTGTTGATCAGCAGCGAGATCTGCGCCACCGACACGCCCAGCAGGGCCGGGGCCATCTGGCGGAGGATGCGATGCACGTCCGGGTGGTGCCAGGCCGCACGCAGCGATGAAGGCCGCAGGCCCACGCGCGGCAGCAGGCCCACACGCGCCAGCGCGGGCACCTGGATTGCGAGCTGCAGCACGCCTCCGGCCATCACGCCGGCGGCCAAGGCATAGATCGGCGGCCAGCCCATGGTCCTGAACCAGGGCACGCCCCACCAGGCGCCCGCGATGACCGCCAGGTTCAGCAGCACCGGCGTCGCCGCCGGCACGGCGAAGCGCTTCCACGTGTTCAGGATGCCCGCGGCCAGCGCCACCATCGACATGCAGCCGATGTACGGGAACATGAAGCGCGTCATCGCCACCGCACTGTCGAACTGCGCCAGGCCCGAGGCGATCAGCCAGACCAGGATCGGCGCGGCCACCACGCCGGCCACGCAGGTGGCCAGCAGCGCCCAGGCCAGCACCGTGGCCACCGCGTCGACCAGGCGGTGCGTGGCCTCGTCGCCGTCGCGCTCGCGGCTGGCGGCCAGGATCGGCACGAAGGCCTGCGAGAACGCGCCTTCGGCGAACAGGCGGCGCAACAGGTTCGGGATTCGGAACGCGACGTTGAAGGCGTCGGTGGCGGCGCTGGCCCCGAAGGTGGCTGCGATCAGCTGTTCACGCACCAAGCCGGTCACCCGGGACGCCAGGGTCAGCAGCGAGACGGTGGAGGCGGCCTTGAGGAGGTTCATGCGGGCATCGGAACGGCGCGGATTATAGAAAGCGCCTACTAACGTCCTCATGGGCCGCTGGCGCCGGACTCGCTGCCCATGCTAGAATCGCCGTCTTTGCAAAGACCGACCTGATCCCAGCATGGCCACCTCGACCAAAGCCAAGAAGAAGACCGTTCGCATCGCCTCGGGCCGCAAGCGCGCCCGCCAGGACGTCAAGCTCAACGCAGCCAACTCCTCGCTGCGCTCCATGTTCCGCAGCGCCGTCAAGGGCGTTCAGAAGGCCGTGGCCGGCGGCGACAAGGGCAAGGCTGCCGAACTGTTCAAGGCAGCGCAGAGCGTGATCGACTCGGTGGCCGACAAGGGTGTGTTCCACAAGAACAAGGCCGCTCGCCACAAGAGCCGCCTGGCCGCCAAGGTCAAGGCGCTGGCGACCGCCTGAGGTTCCTCGGTCCTGCAAGATGAAGGCCCTCCGCGGAGGGCCTTTTTCATGGGCGCTTCGGTTCGGGCAGCGCGCAGACCTCGCCCATCTGCAGGTCGTTGTCGCGCGCGAAGTTGACGACGAAGTCCCAGGCCATCGGCTCGATGTCGCGCAGGGCCTCGTTGACGATCACCGCCTTGGTGTTGCCCACCGTCGTCGGCACGCAGTACGGCGAGTAGCCGATGAAGGCGCCGATGCCCGCCTTGCCGGCCGAGCCGGGCCGAAAGCACGACATGGCGCCTGCCAGCCGCTCGGCCCAGTCGCTCGGACGAAAGGTGCGGCCGTCCTTGGTGAGGCCGTGGATGATGAATTCGCGCGCCGGGCGCTCGGGTGAAGCCATGATGGTGCTAGGACGCGGCGCGCTCGCCGTCGCGTCGCGCTCCGCCTGCTCAAGCAAGCGACGCGCCGACCGGGCGGCTGCCACGGGCGCCATTGTGCCTTCGTGTTGTTGCGCCGCAGCAATCATGGTCGGAGGGGTCTCGGTGCTGCCTTGCTTATCGGCCGCTGCGGGGCCCAACCGTAGAATGGCCCTGCGCCGGTGCGTGAAGTCGTGACGCTGCCGGCGTGCCGTCTTCTGCAAGGAAAACCACTCGATGTCCGTCGCCGCCGAGCCCCATGTGATGCCCACCTATGGTCGCCTGCCGATTGCGCTGTCGCACGGCCGAGGCTGCCGCGTCTGGGACACCCAGGGCCGCGAGTATCTCGACGCGCTGGCGGGCATCGCGGTCAACACGCTGGGTCACGGCCACCCCAAGCTGGTGCCGGCGTTGCAGGAGCAGGTGGCCAAGCTGATCCACACCAGCAACTACTACCACGCGCCGCTGCAGGAGCGGCTGGCCGCCAAGCTGTGCGAGATCTCGGGCCTGGCCAACGTCTTCTTCGGCAACTCGGGCCTGGAAGTCAACGAGGGCGCGATCAAGATCGCGCGCAAGTACGGCCACGACCGCGGCATCGAGCGTCCGGAGATCATCGTCTACGAGAAGGCCTTCCATGGCCGCTCGATCGCCACGCTCTCGGCCACCGGCAACACCAAGGTGCAGGCCGGCTTCGGCCCGCTGGTCGAAGGCTTCGTGCGCGTGCCGCTGAACGACATCGATGCCGTCGAGGAGGCCGCGCGCACGCGGCCCAATGTCGTCGCGGTGTTCCTCGAGGTGATCCAGGGCGAAGGCGGCATCAACGCCTCACGCGCCGAGTACCTGCAGAAACTGCGCCGCCTGTGCGACCAGAAGCAGTGGTTGCTGATGCTGGACGAGGTGCAGTGCGGCCTGGGTCGCACCGGCAAGTGGTTCGCGCATCAGTGGGCCGACATCCGCCCCGACGTGATGCCGCTGGCCAAGGGCCTGGGCTCGGGCGTGCCGATCGGCGCGATCGTCTGCGGCCCCAAGGCGGCCCAGGTGCTCGGCGCCGGCAACCACGGCACCACCTTCGGCGGCAATCCGCTGGCGATGCGCGCGGGCATCGAGACGCTGCGCATCATGGAAGAGGACGGCCTGCTCGCCAACGCGGCCACGGTCGGCGCGCGCCTGCGCGGCGGCCTCGAACGCGAACTGGCGGGCGTCAAGGGCGTGCTCGAGTTCCGCGGCCAGGGTCTGATGATCGGCATCGAGCTCGACCGCCCCTGCGGCGAGTTGCTAAAGCAGGCCTGCGAGGCCGGCCTGCTGATCAGCGTGACGGCCGATCGCGTGGTGCGCCTGCTGCCGCCGCTGATCCTGAGCGCCGCCGAAGCCGACGAGATCGTCACCATCCTCGCGCCGCTGATCCGCAAGTTCCTCGCGCCATGAGCCCGGGCCCCTCGCTGATCCGCCACTACCTGCAGTTCAAGGACCTGCGTGCCGAGGAGTACGCCTACGTCTTCGAGCGCACGCGCGAGATCAAGAAGCGCTTCAAGAACTACGAGAAGTACCAGCCGCTGGTCGACCGCACGCTGGCGATGATCTTCGAGAAGGCCAGCACGCGCACCCGCGTGAGCTTCGAGGCCGGCATGTACCAGATGGGCGGTTCGGTCGTGCACCTGACCACCGGCGACAGCCAGTTCGGCCGCTCGGAACCGGTGGAGGACAGCGCGCGTGTGATCAGCCGCATGGTCGACCTGGTGATGATCCGCACCTTCGAGCAGAAGAAGATCGAGGACTTCGCGGCCCACTCGCGCGTACCGGTCATCAACGGCCTGACCAACGAGTTCCATCCCTGCCAGATCCTGGCCGACATCTTCACCTTCATCGAGCACCGCGGCGAGATCCACGGCAAGACGGTGGCCTGGGTCGGCGACGGCAACAACATGGCCAACACCTGGCTGCAGGCGGCCGAGATCCTGGGCTTCAAGGTGCACGTCAGCACGCCCGGCGGCTACGAAGTCGACCCCAAGGTCGCGGGCATCAGCGACACGGGCTGCTACCGCGTCTTCAAGGACCCGCTCGAAGCCTGCCGCGGCGCGCACCTCGTGACCACCGACGTGTGGACCAGCATGGGCTACGAGGCCGAGAGCGCGGCCCGCGACAAGGCTTTCGCCAACTGGTGCGTCGACGACCGCATGATGGCCGCGGCACGCTCGGACGCCCTCTTCATGCACTGCCTGCCGGCGCACCGCGGCGACGAGGTCACGGCCTCGGTGATCGACGGGCCGCAGTCGGCTGTCTGGGACGAGGCCGAGAACCGCATGCACGTGCAGAAGGCGCTGATGGAGTACCTGCTGCTCGGCCGCATCGGCGGCTGAGCGAGCCCTGCAGCGCCGGCACGGTGCGGGCCGCTCGAGGCCGCGCTCAGTCCGGAATGACCGCCGTGACCTCGATCTCGACCTTGGCCCGGTCCTCGATCAGCGCGGCCACCTGCACCGCGCTCATCGCGACGTCATAGTCGCCGACCAACTCGCGGTAGGCGCGGCCGATCTCCCGCGCGCGCGCCAGGTAGTCGCGCTTGTCGATCACGTACCAAGTCATGCGCACGATGTGCGCCGGCTGCGCGCCGGCCACCGCGAGCACCGCGACCACGTTGGCCAGCGCCTGCCGCACCTGGTCGACCAGGTCGTCGCTGTCGAACCGGCCGTCCGCGCTCCAGCCGATCTGCCCGGCGACGAAGACCTGCCGCCCGCGAACGGCCACGCCGTTGGCATACCCCTTGGGTTCGGCCCAGCCGGCCGGCTGCAGGCGTTGCTTGCTCATGGCAGCCTCAGGAATCGTTGCATCGCGGTACGCAGGTCATCGGGCAACGGGTAGGACTTGTGCGTCGCCAGCGAGGTGCACACCAGCACCTGGCGAAAGCGCGCGCGCAGGCCCTCGTCGCCGACGTACTCCACTGCCAGCTCGAGCGAGGTGCGGCCGAGCTTGGCCACCTCGAGGCGCTGGCGCAGCCGGTCACCGAGCTTGCTGACCGCCGTGAAGTCGCACTCCAGGCGCACCGTCGGCAGCCCGAGGCGACGCGCGCCGATGTACTGCGCATACGGCACGCCCAGCGCCTCGCCGAACCAGCGTTCGTGCAGCGTGTTCAGCATCACCAGGTACTGCGGGAAGAAGACGATGCCCGCCGGGTCGCAATGCGCGAAACGCACCGTCTCCTCGATCTCGAACACCTCGCCGGCCATCGTGCTCATCCTTCCTGGCGCAGCCGGAAGCGCTGCAGCTTGCCAGTTTCGGTGCGGGGCAGGGTCTGGCGGAACTCCACCGCGCGCGGGTACTTGTAGGGTGCGACGGTCTGCTTCACGAAGTCCTGCAGGGCCTTGACCATCCCCTCATCCGCCGCGTGGCCGGGCTTGAGCACGACGAAGGCCTTGACGATCTGGCCACGCTCGGCGTCGGCCACGCCGATCACGCCGCACTCGGCCACCGCCGGGTGCAGCAGCAACGCGCTCTCCACCTCGGGCCCGGCAATGTTGTAGCCGCCCGAGATGATCATATCGTCGGTGCGTGCCTGGTAGACGAACTGGCCGTCGGCCGGGTCGACCAGGTAGGCATCGCCGGTCAGGTTCCAGCCGCCCTGCACGTAGTTCGTCTGACGCTCGTCGTCAAGGTACCTGCAGCCGGTGGGGCCACGCACCGCGAGCCGCCCCACCTGCCCCGGCGGCAGTGGCTGGCCGTCGTCGTCGACGACCCGGGCTTCGTAACCCGGCACCACGTAGCCGGTGGCACCGCCGCGCGCCTGCTCCTCGGTGGCCGAGATGAAGATGTGGAACATCTCGGTCGAGCCGATGCCGTCGATGATGCGGATGCCGGTCGTGTCCTGCCACAGCTGGCGCGTCGCCGCCGGCAGCGCCTCGCCTGCCGACACGCACTTGCGCAGGCTCGACAGGTCGTGGCCGGCCAGGTTGCCTGCCATCGCGCGGTAGGCCGTCGGCGAGGTGTAGCAGATGGTCGCTCGGTGCTTCGCGATCGCGGCCGGCAGCGCGTCGGGCGTCGCCTTCTCGATCAGCACGCTGGCCGCGCCGATCGACAGCGGAAACACCAGCAGCCCGCCGAGGCCGAAGGTGAACGCGAGCGGCGGGCTGCCGATCACGATGTCGTCCGGCACCGCGCGCAGCACATGCGGCGGCCAGCACAAGGCCGCGGCCATCACGTCGCGGTGGAAGTGCATCGCCGCCTTGGGCTGGCCGGTGGTGCCCGAGGTGAAGGCGATCACGCAGGTGTCGTCGGCTGCGGTGTCGGCGTTCTGGAAGCTCGCCGGCTTGCGCGCCGCCGCCTCTTCGAGCGCGCCGCGGTTGAAGTGCAGCACGTTCTTGAGCGTGGGGCACTGCGGCAACGCCAGCGTCAGCTCCTCGGCCAGGCGCGCGTCGCACAGCGCATGCGTGATCTGCGCCTTGTCCACGATGGTGCTCAGCTCTCGCGCACGCAGCAGCGGCATCGTGCCCACCGCGATCGCACCGGCCTTGATGACCGCGAACCAGCAGGCCGCCAGCATCGGCGAGTTGGCGCCGCGCAGCAGCACGCGATTGCCCGGCACCACGCCGAGGTCCTCGACCAGCACACGAGCGATGCGGTTGGCCTCGCGCTGCAGGTCGGCGTAGGTCCAGCGGATCGGCGTGCCGTCGGGGGCAACACCGAGCACGCAGGGCCGGTCGCCCTGGCCCTGCGACACCCGGCGGTCGAGCAATGCGCAGGAACAGTTCAGCCGCGCCGGCAGGCGCTGCAGCTCGGGCAGCCCGAACAGCAGCGTGGGCATGCGATCCGGTGGCGGCAGCCGGTCGCGTGCGAAGGTGTCGGTGGGGGTGCTCGGCATGTCGCGTCAATCTAGCGTGCGAACCATGGCCGCGCGATGGGACAAGCCCCGAGCACCGCGGCGGCAGGTGCGTGGTTGACGCGCCTATCATGCCCCCATGCGCGCCGCCCTCGGTTTCATGCTGGCCCTGCTCGCGGGCACGGCCGCGGCCACGCCGACGTCCGAACAGCTGCACTGGCTCGCAGGCTGCTGGGCCGCGGTGGGCGGCGAGCCGGGCTCGGGCGAGCAGTGGATGGCGCCGGCCGGTGGCTCGATGCTCGGCACCTCGCGCACCCTGCGACGCGGTGCGCTGCGCGAGTTCGAATTCCTGCACATCCGCGACACGCCGCAAGGCCTGGTACTGATCGCGTTGCCCAGCGGTCAGAAAGAGGCGCAGTTCGCGGCCGAGAAGGTCGAGGCGCGCAGCGTCGTCTTCCACAACCCCGCGCACGACTTCCCGCAGCGCGTGATCTACGAGTCGCCCGATGCCGACACGCTCGACGCGCGCATCGAGGGCCAGCGCAACGGCCAGTCGCGCGTGATCCGCTTTCCGATGAAACGCACACCCTGTCCGCTCGGGGTCAAGCCGTGACGCGGCGCCTGTGGGACATCTCGCCACCGGTGCATGCACGCTCGCCGGTGTTTCCCGGCGACACACCTTACGGGCAGCGCTGGGCGGCCACCATCGGTCCCGGCTGCCCGGTCAATGTCAGCACGCTGACGCTGTCACCCCATACCGGCGCGCATGCCGATGCGCCGCTGCACTACGACCCCGACGGCGCCACGGCGGGAGCGCTCGACCTCGAGCCCTACCTCGGCCCCTGCCGCGTGATCCATGCCATCGGTGCCGTGCCGCTGGTGCAGTGGGAACACCTGGTGCACGCCATCGACGACCGGCTGCCGCCGCGCGTGCTGGTGCGCACCTACGACCGCATGCCGGTGGAGCGCTGGGACGCGGCCCTGCCTGCCTATGCGCCGGAGACGGTCGAGCGCCTGGCCGAGCGCGGTGTACGTCTGATCGGCATCGACAGCGCCAGCATCGACCCTGCCGACAGCAAGCCGCTGCCGAGCCACCAGGTGATCCGACAGCGCGGCCTGCGCGTGCTGGAGAACCTGGTGCTCGACGACGTGCCCGAAGGCGACTACGAGCTGATCGCCCTGCCGCTGAAGCTGATGAGCGCCGACGCGAGCCCGGTTCGTGCGGTGCTGCGAGAACTGACATGACCACAAGACCCGATTGCGAGCGGCTCGATGCCGAAGACCCGCTGGCCGCGCTGCGCGAGCAGTTCGTGCTGCCCGAGGGGAAGATCTACCTCGACGGCAACTCCCTCGGCGTGCTGCCCCGGGCCACGGCCGCCCGCGTGGCCCAGGTGGTGCAGCACGAATGGGGCGAGCACCTGATCGAGAGCTGGAACACTGCGCACTGGATCGAACTGCCGCAGCGCGTGGGCAACAAGATCGCGCAACTCGTGGGCGCCGGCCCGAACGAACTGGTGGTCGCCGACTCGACCTCGGTCAACCTCTTCAAGGTCTTGTCGGCCGCGCTGACGATGGCCCGTGCCGACGCGCCGCAGCGCAGGGCCATCGTCAGCGAACGCGACAACTTCCCGACCGACCTCTACATCGCCGAGGCGCTGGCGCGCGAGCGCGGCTTCGAGCTCGCGCTGGTCGACACGCCCGAACAGATCGGGCCACGTCTGGCGCGAGGCGACGTCGCGGTGCTGATGCTGACCCAGGTGAACTACCGCACGGGCCGCCTGCACGACATGGCCGCGCTGACCGCCGCCGCGCATGCCGCTGGCGCGCTGGTCGTCTGGGACCTGGCGCACACGGCCGGCGCGCTGCCGGTGCACCTCAAGCGCGACGACGCCGACTTCGCGATCGGCTGCGGCTACAAGTAC
This sequence comes from Aquincola sp., assembly GCA_022841885.1. Taxonomy (GTDB): domain Bacteria; phylum Pseudomonadota; class Gammaproteobacteria; order Burkholderiales; family Burkholderiaceae_C; genus CADEEN01. The sequence continues at coordinate 13,836 of JALHQP010000038.1, forward strand.
CTCAACGGGGGCCCCGGCGCGCCGGCCTTCGTCTGGGTGCATCCGCGCCATGCGGACCGCTTCTGGCAGCCACTCGCCGGCTGGATGGGCCATGCCGCGCCGTTCGCCTTCGATCCTGGCTACCGGCCGGCGCCGGGCATCGCACGCTACCTGTGCGGCACGCCGCCGGTGATCCAGACGGCCGCGCTGGAATGTGGCGTCGACACGGTGTTGGCCGCCGCGCCGCTGGGCGGCATGGACGCGCTGCGCAGCAAGTCGCTGGCGCTGACCGAACTCTTCATGCGTCTGGTGGGCGAGCGTTGCGGCAGCCAGGGCCTGTCGCTCGTCACACCACACGACGCCCCGCACCGCGGCAGCCAGGTGTCGTATGCACGGGCCGAAGGCGGCTATGCGATCGTGCAGGCGCTGATCGCACGCGGCGTGGTCGGCGACTTCAGGGCACCGGACATCCTGCGCTTCGGCCTCACGCCGCTGACCCTGCGCTTCGTCGACGTCTGGGACGCGGTCGAGCAGCTGCGCCAGGTGCTCGAGTCCGGCGAATGGCGGCAAGAGCGGTTTCACCGCAAGGCGGCCGTGACATGACGACAAAGGACACCGGCCACCACGATGCCCAGCTCGACTTCTCGAAGGACATGAGCTACGGCGACTACCTGCACCTCGACCAGGTGCTGTCGGCCCAGCATCCGCGCTCGCCCGACCACAACGAGATGCTGTTCATCGTGCAGCACCAGACCAGCGAGTTGTGGATGAAGCTGATGCTGCACGAGCTCGAGGCCGCGATCGCGCGCGTGGCACGCGACGAACTCGGTGCCGCGTTCAAGATGCTGGCCCGCGTGTCGCGCATCATGGAGCAGCTGGTGCACGCCTGGGACGTGCTGGCCACGATGACGCCGCCCGAGTACAGCGCAGTGCGCCCCTACCTCGCCAATTCGAGCGGCTTCCAGAGCTGGCAGTACCGCTGCATCGAGTTTCGCCTGGGCAACAAGAACGCCGCGATGCTCAAGCCCCATGCCCACGCGCCCGAGCGCCTGGCGCAGGTGGAGGCGGCCTACCGCGCACCCTCGCTCTACGACGAGTCGCTGCGCTTGCTGGCACGCCGCGGCATCGCAGTGCCGCCCATGTACACCGAGCGCGACTGGACCCAGCCTTACGTGGCCGACCCCGCGGTCGAGCAGGCCTGGCTCACGGTCTACCGCGCCCCCGACACGCACTGGGACCTGTACCAGCTCGGCGAGGAACTCACCGACCTGGAAGACGCGTTCCGGCTCTGGCGCTTCCGCCATGTGACCACCGTCGAACGCGTGATCGGCTTCAAGCGCGGCACCGGTGGCACGGCGGGCGTGGGCTACCTGCGCAAGATGCTCGACGTGGTGCTGTTCCCGGAGATCTGGTCGCTGCGCACCAGCCTGTGATCGCATGAGCATCGCCCTGCCGCTGACACAGCTGCGCTACGCCGTCAGCACCGCCACCCCCTTCGTGCTGCTGGCGCTCGCGCTCCTGGCCGTCGCCTATTGGCTGCTCGATCCGAACCCGCCGCGCCAGGTCACGCTGGCCACCGGCGCGCCGCAGGGGGCCTACAGCGAGTTCGGCGAACGTTACGCCGCGCGCCTGAAACGCCACGGCATCCAGGTCGCGTTCGCCACACGCAAGGCGCAGCCGAGAACCTGGCGCTGCTGCGCGACCCGGCTTCGGGCGTCGACCTCGCCTTCGTGCAGGGCGGTGCCGCCGCGACGAACGACGCCGACGAAGGCCTGCAGTCGCTCGGCAGCATGTTCCACGAGCCGGTGTGGCTGTTCTACCGTGCCGACAGTGCCCAACGCCTGCTGAAGAAGCCTCGCCTCGAGCGCCTGACCCAGCTCGCGGGCTGGCGCGTCAACATCGGCGTACCGGGCAGCGGCGTGCCGCCGCTCGCGTACCGGCTGCTCGACGCCAACCGCATCGACGCCGCGTCGCTGACGCTGATCCAGCAGCCGCAGACGCCGGCCGTCGCCGAACTGCTCGAGGGCACGCTCGACGCGGTGGTGATGGCGTCGGCACCCGAGTCGCTGATCGTGCAGATGCTGCTGCAGACACCCGGCATCGAGCTGTTCGACTTCGCGCAGGCCGATGCCTACACACGGCGCCTGGGCTTCCTGTCGGCCGTGACGCTGCCGCGCGGCGTGGTGGACCTGGCGCGCGACATGCCGCCGGCGGACGTGCACATGGTCGCGCCCACCGCCACCCTGGTCGCGCGCGAGGGCCTGCACCCGGCGCTGGTGCAGCTGTTCGTGCAGGCGGCGCGCGACGTGCACGGCGAGCCCGGCTGGTTCCAGCGCAAGGGCGAGTTCCCGAATGCGCGCGACGGCGAGCGCACGCTGGCTCCCGAGGCCGAGCGTTTCTACCGCAGCGGCGTGCCCTGGCTGCAGCGCTACCTGCCGTTCTGGATGGCCAACCTGGTCGACCGCATGTGGATCGCGCTGCTGTCGATCGTCGCGGTATTGCTGCCGCTGTCGCGCGTGGTGCCGCCGCTCGTCGAGCTGCGCATCCGCTCGCGCGTGTTCCGCTGGTACGGCCAGCTGCGCGAGATCGAGGCCTCGGTGGCGTCGAAGCAGGCCGCCGAGCTGCTGGACGAACTCGATGACATCGAGTCCAAGGTCAATGCGGTGCAGGTGCCGCTGTCGTACGCCGACGAGCTGTACGCGCTGAAGAGCCATATCCAGCTGGTGCGGCGCCGGCTGCAGACTGCTCCTACGGGCTGACCTCCGCCACTTGCGGTTGCGGAGATCCGCAGCGCACGGCATACGCCGCGAGCAGTCCCGCGGGCAATGGACGGGAGTACAGATAGCCCTGCAGTTCGTCGCAGCCCAGGCCGCGCAGCAGCTCCGCCTGCCGTTGGGTTTCCACGCCTTCGGCCACCACGTCCAGGTGCAGCGCACGCGCCAGCGCCACGATGGAGCGAGTCAGTGCCAGCGCCCTGTCGCGCACATCCAGATCGGCGACGAAGCTGCGGTCGACCTTGAGCGTGCTGATCGGCAGCTTGTGCAGATACGACAACGACGAATAACCGGTGCCGAAGTCGTCCAGCGCCAGCCGCACGCCGGCATCGTGCAGGGCCTGCAGTTGAGCGATGGCCGCCGCCGTCTCGCCCATGAACACGCTCTCGGTGATCTCGAGCTCCAACGAGGAAGCCGGCAGGCCGTGTCGCTGGAGGATCTCGGTGACGCGGGCCGCGAAGTCCGGCGCATGCAACTGCCGGGTCGACACGTTCACCGCCACCGCGTCGAGCACGATGCCCTCCGCGCGCCAGTCCACCAGTTGCCCGCACGCCGCCCCGATGGCCCACAGGCCCACCTCGTCGATCAAGCCACCCTCCTCGAGCAGGTTGATGAACCGGTCCGGCGCCACCAGGCCCAGCGTGCGATGTCGCCAGCGCAGCAGCGCTTCCGCGGAGCGCATGAGCCCGGTGTCCGCGCGCACGCGAGGCTGGTAGTGGAGCTCGAACTCGCCCCGCACGAGCGCTCCGCGCAGGTCTGCGCGCATCGACGCCTGGTTGGCGACCTGCTCGTTGCGCGCCTCCTCGAACCAGTTCGTGCCATTGCCCCCGCGCGCCTTGACCCGGTACATCGCCACGTCCGCGCGCCGCAGCAATTCGGCGGCCGTGCCGGCATGGTCGGGGTGGCGGGCGATGCCGATGCTGGCGCCGACGGTGACGACGCGCGCACCGAGCGCGATAGGCGCCGCGACCTGCGAAACGATCGCGCGTGCAAGCTGCTCCGCGTCGGCGCGCGAACCGTCGACCACGATCACGAACTCGTCGCCGCTCGGGCGCGACACCAACGCCTCGGCCGGTGCCACGGCGCGCAATCGCGCCGCCACCGCACGCAGGACCTCGTCGCCGGCCTGGTGACCGAGGGTGTCATTGACCTCCTTGAAGCGGTCGAGGTCGATGAACAGCAGCGAGCACGGCCTCAATTGATCGCCGCACAGCCGCGTGGCCAGGTGTTCCAGCAAGCCGGCGCGGTTCGCCAACCCTGTCAGGCCGTCGGTCGACGCCCGTTCGACGAGGCGGCGTTCACGGTCGGCCGATGCCAGAGCGACGCCCACGCGGTCGCGCAGTTCAGCGATCTCGCGCATGACCGCGCTGGACGCCTGGACGCCACGGCCGGCAGCGATGAGGATCAGCGCGAGCAGTTCCTCGCCGGAGCGCGCACGCAGCAGTTGAAGCTGCGACGCAGGTTGCCGCAACACGTGCGCGGCCCAGGCCGGCACCGCTCCGTCCGGTCGCCAGTCATCGCCCTGTGGGTCCAGCGAGCCTTCAAACTCGGCGCGAGGCAGGCTGACGATGCCCACCGGCCCCACGGCCCGATGCACGCGCGCCAGGGACTGCGTCGTTCGATCGAACTCGACGACCGCCACTTCCGTGTCCGGCAGCAGCTGCACGATCCGACGCGCGACCTGCTGAAGAATGCGCTCGAGGTTGATGCCGTCGAGGATCTCGCGGTCGATCGACGACTGCACCTGCATCGCCGCCACCTGGGAGCCGATGCGCTGGGCCATCTCGTTGAACGATCGCGCCAGCTCGCCGAACTCGTCGTCGGCGTCCTGCGGCACCCGTACCGTGTAGTCGTGCTGCGACATCCGGCGCGTGCCGGTGGTCAGTTGTTCGAGCGGCACCATGGTGCGGCGCACCTGGACCAGGCTCAGCACGATGACGATCAACACCGTCGCCACGGTGCCCAGCAGGATCGTCTTTGCCAGTGACATGCCGCCCGGCACCAAACCCTCCCGAGCGGAACTCAGGTTGACCAGTGTCCAGTCGTCGGCGCCGAAGTCCGAGCGCAGGAAGAGATTCCAGCTCACCGCCCAGGCGTGTGTCCCGTCCGCACGGGCGGCCCGCTGCCCGCTCAGCGGCTGATGAGACGTCGGACAGAACAAGGGGCGCTCGCGGGCGTCGAGGACGCAGATCCTCTCGCCCGTCGCATCGGCCGCGAGTTCGCCGAACAGGTAGGCGGTATCCACCGCGCCGACCCAGACGCGCTGCGGCTGCTCCGGCAGGCGCACGGCCATCAACACACGGAGGTTGCCGGACAGGTCTGCCGGGTCGGACATCACCAGCCGCGCCACGCTTGTGCTCCCGAGCGTCGGCCACTCGAAGGTCGCTGCCTGCCGCCAGTGCTGCCACAACTGCGCATCGCCGGCCAACAGCTCGCCATCCACCGTGCCCCCGGCCACGCTGACCAGCACGCGCCCGCGCCGGTTGCCGATCAAGGACTCCTTGTCCGCCTCGCCGGTACGCGCGAAGACCCCGAGCACCGTGCGGGCCACCAACAGGTTGTCCAGCAGCGCGAGACCGGCGTACTTGGTGGCCTGCGTGCGCTGCCGCTGGGTCTGCGCTGCGAAGTGCTCGTTCAGTGTGTCGTAGGCCGATGCGCCCAGCAGGGCGATCGGCACCGTCGCGGCGAGCATCAAGGTCCAGAAGATGCGACGCCCCGCGCGGCTGGCGAGGAACAGGCCTTCGATCTTCAAGGGGATGGCACCGGCAGGGCGATCAGTAGTCCGCGGCGACGCCGACGAAGGCCCCGTCGTTGGCACGCACGATGTCGTCGTGACTCTGCGGTGCCGTCAGCGGAGGAAAGCTGCGTCCGTCGGGGCCCATGCTGTAGAGGTCGAAGTCGGTGTTGATCGGTACCAGCGAGTGGTCCTTGCGAGCCTGGCCGCGATTGCGCGGATCGCCGAGGTCGAGGTACCGGTAGGGACGTCCCCAGGGGTCGAGCGGCGCCCCCAGTCCCGCGTCGGCCAGCGACGCGGGGTAGGCGCGCGCGTCGATCCAGTAGCGGCCGACCGTGGCCGACATGATCACGATGTCCTTGCGGGCCTGGTCGACGCGCACACGATGCTGGTACTTGGCCCAGGACGGCAACGCGATCGCCGCCAGCACCGCCACGATCGCCACCGTGATCAGCAGTTCGATCACGGTCAGGCCGCGCGCAGTGCGGGACGGGCAAACAGGTGTCCTCGGTGCCATGGTCGCACTGCGTCGTCACGTTGTCGTGGCAAGATTTTCGGCAATGCCAGCCGCCCCTGGAGGGTCAATAACTCACATCTGGTTGCAGCACGGCCGGACCGTGACTTTGCACACGGAAAGACGCAGCGATCAGCCGTCGATCCGCATCGACAGGTCGATCGCGTGCACGTCCTTGGTCAGCTTGCCGATCGAGATGCGGTCGACGCCGCTGCGCGCGATGTCGCGCACGCGGCCGAGGTCGACGCTGCCCGAGGCCTCGAGCAGTGCGCGGCCCTGCGTCGTCTCGTAGGCGCGCCGCATGTCCTCGAGCGAGAAGTCGTCGAGCAGCACGCTGGTGGCGCCGCAGGCCAGGGCCTCGTCGAGTTCGGCCAGCGACTCGACCTCGATCTGCACCGGCACGCCGGCGTTCAGCGCGCGGGTTGCGTCGAGCACGGCGCGGATGCCGCCGGCCGCGGCGATGTGGTTCTCCTTGATCAGGATGCCGTCCCACAGCGCCAGGCGCTGGTTCTGCCCGCCGCCCACGCGCACGGCGTACTTCTGCGCCTGGCGCAGGCCAGGCAGGGTCTTGCGCGTGTCGAGGATGGCGCAGCCGCGCGGATTCGGCGACAGGCCGGCGATCGCGTCGACGTAGGCGCGCGTCACAGTGGCCACGCCCGAGAGCATCTGCAGGAAGTTCAGCGACGAGCGCTCGGCCGACAACAAGGCGCGCGCGTCGCTGTCGATGCGGCAGACCTCGGTGCCGGGCACGACGCGCGCGCCCTCGGCCACCGCCCAGCGCACCGTGGCCGACGGGTCGAGCGCGTGCACGCAGGCATCGAACCAGCGCTGTCCGCACAGCACCGCGGCCTCCTTGGCCACCACACGCGCCGCGGCACGGCGCCCCACCGGCACCAGACGCGCCGTCCAATCGGCCACACCGATGTCTTCGGCCAGCGCATCGCGCACGTTGCGCGCCAGGGCTTCGTCGAGGGTCTCGTTGTGTTCGGTTGGCATCGCGGTTTCGGTCAACGGCGCGGGCTGCGCTATCGTTCGGCGATTGTGCAACGCTCCCACCCCAGCCGATGAAGCGCCTGCTGCCCGCCCTGCCCCTCGTCCTCGCTGCCAGCGCCGCGCTCGCGCAGGAGCGCCCGATCCAGCTCACCATCGCGCCCGGCAAGGTGGGCGAGGTGTGCATGCCCCTGGAGGCCGGCGACACGCTGGCCTGGCGCTTCAAGGCCGATCCGGCCGCCGACTTCAACCTGCATCACCACGTGGGTGAGCAGGTCATCATGCCGGTGCAGCGCAAGGCGGCGGCCGAAGACCGGGCAGAGCATGCCATCGACCGGCGCAATGACTGGTGCCTGATGTGGACGGCGCCGGCCGGCCAGCGCGTCACGGTCGCCGGGGCCTGGGCGGTGCGCAAGGCCGGCGCAAAGTAGTCCGCCTCCCTACAATCGGCCACCCCATTCCCGGCGCCGCGCCCACAAGGCCGGCGGCGCCACAGCACCCGGAGCCCGACCCATGGACACCCGCAGCTCGCCGATCCCCGTTCGACTCGAGAGCGTCCGCGACGCGCTGCGCGAACGTGGCATCGACGCCTTGCTGGTGCCCTCGAGCGACCCGCACCTGTCCGAGTACCTGCCCGAGCGCTGGCAGGGCCGCGTCTGGCTGTCCGGCTTCACCGGCTCGATGGGCACCCTGGTCGTGACGACCGAACGCGCAGCCCTGTTCGCTGACAGCCGCTACTGGGTGCAGGCCGAGCACGAGTTGCGCGGCAGCGGCATTGATCTGGTGAAGATCCCCACCGGAGCGGCCACCCACCACATCGAGTGGCTGGCGCAGCAGGTGCGCAAGGGCGGCACGGTCGCCGTCGACGGCCAGGTCATCGCGCTGGCCGCGGCGCAGGCGCTCAAGCGTACTCTCGACGCCGCGGGCGTCGCGCTGCGCAGCGACATCGACCTGCTCGCCGACGCCTGGGCCGACCGCCCCGGCCTGCCGCGCGCGCGTGTCTACGCGCACCGCACACCGCACGCCGTCACGCCGCGCGCCGCCAAGCTGGCCGCGGTGCGGCAGACCATGGCCCAGCAGCGCGCGACGCATCACTTCGTCTCGACCGTCGACGACGTGGCCTGGATCACCAACCTGCGCGGTGCCGATGTCGACTACAACCCGGTCTTCCTGGCCCACCTGCTGATCGACGCCTCGAGCGCGACGCTGTTCATCGGCGCCGACAAGATCGAACCCGCGCTGGCCGCCGAGCTGGCGGCCGACGGCATCGCGCTCGCCGACTACGCCGGAGCGGCCGCCGCCCTGGCCGCGCTGCCGGCCGGCAGCACGCTGCTGATCGACCCGCGTCGCACCACGCTGGCCTTCCGCGGCCGCGTGCCCGGCGACGTGACGGTGGTCGAGGCGATCAACCCGAGCACGCTGGCCAAGAGCCGCAAGAGCGCCGACGAGGCGGTACACATCCGCGAGGCGATGGCCGAGGACGGCGCGGCGATGTGCCACTTCTACGCCTGGTTCGAGGCGGCGCTCGCGCGCGGCGACAAGCTGACCGAGATCAGCGTCGACGAGAAGCTGTCGGCCGAGCGCGCCAAGCGCGCCGGCTTCGTCGGCCTGTCGTTCCCGGTCATCGCCGGCTTCAACGCCAACGGCGCGATGCCGCACTACCGCGCGACGAAGGCCTCGCACGCCGCGATCGAAGGCGACGGCCTGCTGCTGATCGACTCCGGTGGCCAGTACCTGGGCGGCACCACGGACATCACCCGCGTGTGGCCCATCGGCCGTATCGACGATGCGATGCGACGCGACTACACGCTGGTGCTCAAGGGCACGATGGCGCTGTCGCGCACGCGCTTCCCGCGCGGCACCTTGAGCCCGATGATCGACGCGATCGCGCGCGCGCCGCTGTGGGCCGAGGGCATCGAGTTCGGCCATGGCACCGGCCACGGCGTGGGCTACTTCCTCAACGTGCACGAGGGCCCGCAGAGCATCAGCAAGACGATTCCCGAAGCGACGATGGCGATGGAGCCCGGCATGATCACCTCGATCGAGCCGGGCCTGTACCGCGAAGGCCGCTGGGGCGTGCGCATCGAGAACCTCGTGATGAACGTCACGGCCACGACCACCGAGTTCGGCGAGTTCCTCGACTTCGAGACCCTGACGCTGTGCCCGATCGACACACGCTGCATCGACAAGCGCCTGATGCGCAGCGACGAGATCGCCTGGCTCAACGCCTACCACGCCACGGTGCGCGAGCGCCTGGCGCCGCGCGTGTCGGGCGACGCACTGGCCTGGCTGAACACACGCACCGAGCCGATCTGAGTCGATGACAAAGGCGTGACAGCGTCACGCCGCGTGCCGTTCGTCGCGGCTGCCTGCGCTTCGTCGCACGCGCGGCGCCCTTCGTCTCAACGCGCTCGGCAGGTGCGGCGTGCTTGCCTAGAGTTCAGCTCATCGACAAGAGCCGAACCCCAAGGAGAGCACCATGACCGACCGCTTCACGCCCCGCGCACTGTCGTTCGCGCTGGCCGCGATCGTCACCTGGTCCACGTTCGCCGGCATCGACACGCTGGCCCATACCGAACACGCCGCGAACGACCTGATGGCGCAGGCGGCCACGCAGATCGCCCGCTTCGCCTGACCGTCGGCGCGACGTGCAGTTCGTCCCCGGATTTCCGCAGCTGGTCGCAAGCGTGTGGCAGGTACGCGCGTCGGCCCCTACAGTGACCCTACGCACTTCTCTCCTCCGGGAAGGGCGTTGATCGATGACCGACCCTCCGGGTTCCGCGGGCACAACCCATCACCGGAACCTGCTTCTTTGCGGGCCGCCTTGCGCGGCCCGCTTTCTTTGGAGGCGCTACATCTGCCGGAACAGGTGCAGGAAGCTGCGGCTGACGGGCAGCGTCTCGTTGCGCCCGTTCAGGTGCACGTCGGCGGTCTCGTTCAGGCCGCGCGTCACGTGCGAGACGCGCGACAGGTTGACGATCACCGAGCGGTGGATCTGCGCGTAGCGCTCGGGGTCGAGCTCGTCGGCCAGCTCGCGGATCGTCTTGCGGATCAGCGCTTCGCCGCCGTCCCACACCACCAGCGTGTACTTCTCGTCCGAGCGCAGGTAGTGCACCTGCTCGACCGGGATCAGGCGCACGGTCGAACCCACCGAGGCCTTGATCCACTGCAGGTGCCGCTGCGGCGTCGAGACGCGACCGCGCACCTCGGCGGCCAGCTTCTCGAGCAGCGCGTCCAGTGGCGCCGCGTCGGTGCCCGGCACCGGCGCCAAGCGCTCCTTCAGCCTTGCCACGGTGTGCACCAGGCGGGCTTCGTCGAAGGGCTTGACCAGGTAGTCGATCGCGCCCTGCTCGAAGGCCTTGACCGCGTACTGCTCGTAGGCGGTGACGAACACGATCTGCGTGCGCCCGACCATCGAGCGCGCGGCATCGATGCCGCTCTGCCCCGGCATGTGCACGTCCAGGAACACGACCTGCGGCGCGTGCGTCTCGAACAGCTCGACCGCTTCGCGCCCGTTGCGCGCCTCGGCCACGATGCGCAGCTCGGGCCAGGCGCGTCGCAGATGCGACGCCAGGCGCTCGCGCAGCAGCGGCTCGTCGTCGGCAATCAGCGCCGTGGGCTGCGCCTCGGCGTTCATGCGTCGGCAGGCAGCTCGATCTCGGCGCGCACGCCGTGCGGCTCCACGCCGGACAGCGTCAGACTCGCGCGATCGCCGTAGGTGGCGGCCAGGCGGGCGCGCAGGTTCGCCAGGCCGGTGCCCGGCGCCCGGCTCTCGTCGATGCCGCGCCCGGTGTCGGCCACCCACAGGTGCACCCGGCCCGTGGCCACATCGCGGCGCGCACCGACCTCGATGCGCCCGCCCGCCTCGCTCGGGTCGACGCCATGGCGCACGGCGTTCTCTACCAGGGTCAGCAGGGTCATCGGCGGCAGGCGCAAGCTGCGCAGTGGCGGGTCGATGGCCAAAGCGTACTGCAGGCGGTCGGGCATGCGCATCAGCATCAGGTCCAGGTAGGCCCTGACCAGCGACTCCTCGCGCCCGAGCGTCGGCGCGCCGTCGTGCAGATGCGGCAGCGCGGCGCGCAGGTAGGCGATCAGGCTGGCCAGCACCGGCGCGGCGCGCGACGAGCCACTCTCCACCAGCGCCTGCACGTTGGCCAGGGTGTTGAACAGGAAGTGCGGTTCCACCTGCGACTGCAACAGCGCCAACCGCGCGTCGGCGGCCTGGCGCTGCAGGGTCTCGCGTTCGAGCGCGAAGGTCAGCGCCGCCGAGTTCGCCTGCGCGTCGCGCTCTCGGTAGAGCGCCCCCAGCCCGATCACCAAGCCCAGCATCAGTGCACAAGCGCCGAGGATGACGATGCCGCTGATGTAGGCCGGGTTGCCGAACATGCGGCCGAAGTCACCGCCGGTGGACAGCGCGTACACCGCCAGCGTGGCCAGCGGCGCGCTGAACACCACGGCAGCCACCTGCACCACCCATCGCGGCACCAGCTGCTGGCGCCACTGGCCGGCCGCGGTGTAGGCCAGCAGCAGCACGATGGCGATGAACAGCGTGCGGCCGAACAGCACCGGCAGCGGCGGCTTGAAGATCGGCGAGATCAGCAGCGCTGCGGTGATCGCCAGGCCGACCGCCCAGCCGATGCTGGCGCCATTCAGCGCGGAGAAGAAGCGGCGCCAGAACGCAGGCTCCGGCGCCGCGGTGGTGACAGGCCCTGGGCTCATGAACGCACGATAGCCGCTCGCCGGCGCTTCCGTCGCGCGGCGGCGGCGTCGCTGCGACGAAGCACGGGAAACGCGGCCTGGGCCGCGGTGGACGCGGCGCAGGCCTGCGGCGCCATCAGACGCCGGCGCGCTGCAGCTTCGCGTCCAGCGCCAGCGAAAGGGTCCCCGCACTGTCCGCCAGGTGCGCGCGCGCCTCGGCCGACAGGCCCGGGCGCTTGGCGCTGGCGTTGATGCGCGCCAGCAGGCCCTGCGCCTCGACACGCAGCAGGCTGCGCGCGTCAGCGCGGCTGGCCGCGCCCGGGCGCAGCAGCGCCGAGGCCAGGCGGTTGGCATGCTCGCGCTGCAGTTCGCGGCGCGGCGCGGCGATGTCGCCGCTGCCGCCCAGCTCGCTCCAGACCTCGCGCGTCAGCCGCGTATACAGCTCCGACAGCCGGAAGCTGTCGCCGGCCTTGCCGCCGGCCGTGCGATCGACCTTGCCTTCGCTGTCGAGCAGGCGCACGGCCACGCCGTCGCTCATCAACTGCGCCAGCAGCGCGCGCTGCAGGCCCAACACGGTGCCGATGATCGAGTAGTCGGTGCCGCTCGGGTCGCCGTCACCGAACACGGCCGCGGTGCGGTCGGCGTAGTCCGGGGCCAGCTTGCGCTGCAGCGCCGGCGACAGCACGAAGGCGTCGGCCGACAGCACGCCACGCGCCAGCACGTCGAGCGCCTTGCGCTGCTGCGCCGCCGCCACCGGCACCAGCGGATCACGGCCGCTGCCCGGGTGGTCGCGCAGCGTGCGCACGCCGCCGATCTGGCGCGCCAGGATGCCGGCTGCGCGGCCGGCATCACGCACCGCGTAGTTGATCGAGCGGCGCAGCACCGCGTAGTCGGCTTCGGGCTTGAGCGGGCGCGTCTCCTGGCGCGCCAGCAGGTCGCGCGCGATCGCGATGCGCTTCTCGGCAAAGGCCATCGGGTCGGGACCGAGGTCGAACACCAGCGACTCGGGGTCGATGCCGAGGGAGTTGTCCTCGTCGGTGCCGTAGGCCAGCTGCGGCTCGGCGTTGCGCGCCGCGATGCGCTGCAGCTCGGCCTTCTCCTGCTCGGGCGAGGTGCCGGCCGGCATGGGCTTGTAGGCGTACTCGATGGCCCAGTAGTCGTAGGGGCCGAGCACCAGCTGGAACGGCGTGCCGCCGGTCTGGCCCGGGCGCGGCAGGTTGATCGGGGCGTACTCCATCACCGAGCCGGCCAGGCCATTCGCCGCCGTGAACGCCGGGTCGGACAGCTCGCGGTCGTTGTAGATGCGCGAGGAGCGGAAGTTGTGGCGCAGGCCCAGCGTGTGACCGACCTCGTGCATCGTCACGTCGACCAGGTAGTCGGTGACGAATTTCTCGGCCTCGGGGCTGGCCGGGTCGAGGTCGCCGCGCGCCTCGAGCACGTCGAATGCGTACGACAGCTGCTCGGCCGCGAAGTCCGCGTGGTCGCATTGCGGGCCGTGCATGTGCGGCGCCGCCGCCAACGAGCCTGCCGGCATGCTCTCGCGCAGCGCATCGCTGGCCTGCAGCAGGCGCGCCCACGGCGCGACCTCATGGCCGTTGAGGACCTGCGCGCGCAGGGCGCGCAGACCGCGCGAGGACAGGCTCTCGAAGCCGATGTCGGCGTCGATGATCTCGCCGCTGCGCGGATCGACCTGGCTCGGGCCAATGGCACCGAAGGTCGGCTGGGCATTGGTCATCCAGCGCACCGAGGCGACACCGACGTCGAGCGTGTCGAAGTCGGCATCGTCGGGCTGCTGCTTGACGACGATGGCGTCCTTGAAGCCGATCTTCTCGAAGGCCGGGTTCCAGGCCAGGATGCCGCGGGTGATCGGCTCGCGGTACTTCACCGGCACGGTGCGGTCGAGCCAGAAGGTGATCGGCTTGACCGGCTCGGACAGCGCGGCCGCGGGGTCCTTCTTCTCCAGGCGCCAACGGTTCACGTAGGACTTGCGCGGCGTGCGCAGCAGATCATCCGAGAAGTCGTTGACGCTGGTGCTGAAGTGGCCGATGCGCGTGTCGGCCAGGCGAGGCGCCATCGGCTGCTCGGGCAGCTTGGCGATCGCGTAGTACAGGCCGAAGGTCATGCTGCGCGCGTCGGGCAGCGTGGAGGGCATCGTCGGCAACGGCGCCCCCGGCGGCGCGCCGGGCGTCGGCACCGCGATGGTGGGGGTGAAGAAGTGCGCGTTGACGTTGAACACCACCTGCTCGGGCGTCGCACGGATCGACGAGAAGTGGGTGTTGCGCGGCTCGAGCGCGTAACCCTGGCGGTAGTTGCGCTGCAGTGCAATGCCCAGGCCTAGCATGTCGCCAAGGAAGAAGGGCCCCGCCTCGACGAGCACGGTCTTGCGCTCGGGGTGCGCCTGACTGGCCACCGGCGCGGTGCCGAGCAGGCTGTTCGAGAAGCCGGCGGCCACCGCGCGGCCGCCCGGCGACTTGGCGTCGCCGCCGAGGTAGTCGGTGTTGACCGCGACCAGTTGCACCAGGTTGTGCACGCGACGGAACTCGACCAGCTGCGCGCGGCCGGTGCGGCCCCAGCGGCCGATCATCGTGCCGCCGTAGAAGCCGGCTTCGCCGATGCCCTGCGAGATCTTGGGCGACAGGAAGAAGGGCTTGTTGAAGTCCTCGGGCTTGAGCTCGAGCCAGACCTTGTCCTCTTTCTGCCACAACGTCATCAGGCCGGCGCTCTCCTTGGCGTCCTTGATCACGGTGGCAAAGGCCGGCGGCTGGCCGGGTGCCGGCGGCGCGGCGGGCGGCGCGGCG